>JBFWWA010000216.1:0-7612 GCA_050246455.1 Planctomycetaceae bacterium | reverse complement strand
GTGTGACGACGACCGATCCCGCGGCACTCGATGAGTTCTTCGGCCAGGCGGCGTACGACAAGAAGGCGCGGATCGATGGATTGGGTGAACCGGCAGAGAGCACGCCCGTAAACGCCGATCCTCCCGCGAAGAAAAAGTCGTCGAAACGCGACTGACGCCCTTTGCGTGCCGTTTCTTGTTGTGTCGCGGTCTCCCGACCGCGACACAACGATTGACCGCAGGTCTCTCGGATCTTATTCGAGCGTACCTTTGCGTGGCTCGATTCGGAGCTCCGCCGCACCGGCCAGAGTTGCATCGGTTGCAATCCGGGCGAACAACAACAGTTGCAAAGCTGCGGAACTGTCCTGCCTGCGTCGGCAACCTGATCGCATTTCAAATTGCCGTTGCGTCACGCTTCCGACAGCTGTCATCTTGCCTCGGCAGCAGCGTGGCGATAGCATGAGAGTTGCAATGGCCTTCGGGCTGTTGAGAGACCTCTGCCATGTTCGAATTGGGCAAAATGCGTCGACCCTACAAACGTAACCCCCGGGAACCTCGCATACGGTCGGCTGCGTGTCATACCGAGCTCTGACTCGGCTCACACAACCCGCACCGGAGGATCCCACTTAATAGTTACGGGTTAGCACCATTCACGCCCGAACGGCATTACGGCGGAGGTTTTTTTGTGGACTTGTTCGCCCGGCAGGAAGCGCGGAATTTCGAACGGGCGAAGCCTCTGGCGGCGCGGATGCGGCCGAATTCGCTCGATGAATTCGTCGGGCAGGAGCATTTCCTCGGCCCCGACAAGCTCCTGCGGCGCATGCTCAAGGCGGACCGAGTCAGCTCGGTCGTTTTCTACGGCCCCCCAGGGACCGGCAAAACCTCGCTCGCGGAATTGATCGCGCGGCACACGAAGCGCGAATTCGCGGCGATCAACGCGGCCGCGTCGGGAGTCAAAGAGCTGCGAGCGGAGCTCGAGCGGGCCCGCGACCTACTCGCTTCGTCGGGAACACGGACAATCCTGTTCGTCGACGAATTGCACCGATTCAACCGCTCCCAGCAGGATGTCTTGCTGCCGGATGTCGAGACGGGAGTCGTCTCGCTGGTGGGTGCAACAACGGCGAATCCGTTCTTCTCGCTCGTTTCGCCCCTGGTAAGCCGGAGTCAGATTTTCGAATTCCGACCGATCGAACAGAGGCATATTCTCGAACTTCTGCGCCGGGCATTGACCGATCGCGAACGGGGGCTCGGGGAACATAAAGTCGAGGCGAGCGACGAGGCACTCGAGTTCCTGGCGGAAATCTGCGACGGCGATGCGCGGCGGGCGCTCAACGCGCTTGAGATCGGCGTCGTCTCGGTCGCCGATTCGACCAAACTCTTCGATCTGGCCGTCGCGCAGGAATCGATCCAGAAGAAGGCGATCCAGTACGATGCCGACGGCGATGAGCATTACGACGCCGCGAGCGCACTCATCAAGAGCATGCGTGGCAGCGATCCCGACGCCGCCACCTACTGGCTCGCGCGAATGATCGAAGCGGGGGAAGATCCCAGGTTCCTCGCACGGCGTATCGTCATTGCGGCGGCCGAAGATGTCGGCAACGCCGACCCGCAGGCGCTCATTCTTGCCAACGCCGCTGCCCAGGCGACGGAGCTGGTCGGCTTGCCGGAGTGCCGCATTCCGCTCGTGCAGGCGGTGACCTACATCGCGCTCGCGCCGAAATCGAACGCCGCGATTCTGGCGATCGACAAGGCGCTCGGCGACGTCCGCGAGCATCGCACGGTACCGGTCCCGGTGCATCTCAAGGACGCCCATTACCAGGGAGCCAAACGGCTCGGCCACGGAAAAGGTTACCAGTATTCGCACAATTCTCCGGAGGGATGGGTCGATCAGGATTATCTGGGCGTCGATCGCGAATACTACGAGCCGGTCGATCGGGGATTTGAAGCGGAGCTTCGGAAGCGGCTGGACGATTTCCGAAGTCGATCACGCCCCCGCAATGAGACCGAGTGAATACCACTGGTTGCTGATCGCACCTCCCGCCGGCACCCGTGTTGCATTGTTCCCGGGGACATGCTTGAATGCGTTGAGCCCTTCATTTTGCTTTCTTTCGAGGCAGTTCGGGAACGACGAATGGATGATGCGGGCCGCAAAGATCTCGTCGACGATTCCCGTTTCCATCGCATCCTGACCGAGTACCGCGATCGAATTTCGGGGGGCGAGAACGTCGACGACGAGAAGTTCGTTGCCGAGCATCCCGAATACGCCGATGCGCTCCGCTCCTGGATTGCGACCTCGAGCCGGCCGGAATTGCCCGGCCTTCACAGCGCCGCCGACTCCCTGCATTCGACCGGCTATCGTCCGATGTCGAACCAGGAGACGATTCCCCCGGAGGCTGCGCCGGCCCGGCGTGCCACTGCGGAGCCGCTGCCGGAGCAGTTTGGCCGCTACCGGATCGTTCGCTGCCTCGGACAGGGGGCGATGGGGGCCGTTTATCTCGCGCACGACGCGCAGCTCGACCGCGAAGTCGCGATCAAGATTCCGAAGTTCGCGGCTGACGACGGCCCGGAGTTTGTGCAGCGGTTTTATCGTGAGGCGCAGGCCGCAGCCACTCTTCGGCACGCGAACGTCTGCCCGGTCTACGATGTCGGGGAGATCGACGGCACACACTACTTGAGTATGGCGTATCTCGAGGGGTGTTCGCTTTCCGAGATGATTAAACGGGAACCGCGCCTGCCGGAGTCGCGCGCCGTTGAAATCGTCCTCAAGCTCGCGCGCGCCGTGGCCGCAGCGCATGCGGAAGGGGTGATTCATCGCGATCTCAAGCCGGCCAACATCATGGTCGACGAACATGGCGAGCCGATCATCATGGATTTCGGACTGGCCCGCCGACTCAACGCCGATGACGTGCGGCTTACTCAGGCAGGTCTTGTGGTCGGGAGCCCGGCGTACATGTCTCCGGAGCAGGTCGAGGGAGATCTCGACGTGATGGGTGTCGGTTGCGACATCTACAGCCTCGGCGTCATCTTCTACGAACTCCTCACGGGTGAAATTCCGTTCAAGGGATCGATCGCTGCGGTGATGGGGCAGATCATCACGCAGCCGCCGCGGAAGCCGACCGCGATTCGCCCGGGAATCGATTCGCGCCTGGAGGCGATCTGCCTCAAGATGATGGAGAAGAAGATCGCCGATCGTTACGCGACGATGCGCGACGTCGTCACGGCGCTATCGAACTACAGGTCGGCCGATGCCGCTGTTTCGGCACGGTCGGCATCGCTCGATTCCACGCGCGCCACGACCGGACTGGAGACGCTTCGAGAATCGTATGAACAGAACGAGGGACGCCGCGCGCTCGCGGAACACGCTTCCCGATTCGCTCTCCGCCCCTGGATGGTCTGGACGGCGGTCGTAGTTGTCGTCGGCGGCTTCGGCGTGACGTGGTGGATGGTCGCGATGGCGCTCGAAGCAATGAACCAGGTCGGCGTCTCGGCGAGCGCCCGGCAGGTCATCCAGCAGCGCGACCTGAAACTGTTTCTGGATGGCAGGCAACTGCCGGAAGAGGAATTCGACAAGCCGATCGTGCTCGGCGTCGGGTTGCACAAACTCGAAATCCGCGATGGGGATACGGTCATTCTCGACGACGATTACGAAGTTCCCGAAGGGGAGTTGATCCAGATCAAGGTCCGCGAGAAGAACGGCAGTTTCAGCGCGAAGTCGGAACCGATCGAAGCGCCACCGGCCCCGGAACCGGAAGAGCCGAAGAAGACTGCTGAAGTGGATGCAACGGCGCCGGCCGAGAAATCGGCGGAAGAGTCGGCCACGAAGCCGCCTGCCGCTCCGTAACGGTCCGTCGAATTCTATCGCATCGATGCACGCCCTCGCCGAGCCGAGGGCATGCCAACCGGCTGCTGGGCTGCGGCAGGGAGGGTACAGCCCACCCTGCGAAATTGCTTGTTCCGACGGATGATGCGGGCTATTCTGAATCGACATCTCTGATGCACCGACCACGATTCTGATCCCAGCGGAAAGCGGGCTATGCCGTTTCAACTCACCTTCACCAAAGGGCCGGAAAAGGGGCGTTCCGTCCCGCTCGAGACCGGCAGGAAACTGACCGTCGGGCGGGGGGACGATTGCGACCTCCAGGTCCTCGACCCGCACGTTTCACGGAATCATCTCCGGCTCGACGTTGGCTCCGACACGGTCGTTCTGGTCGATGCGGGGGGCCGATACGGCACGCGAGTCAATGGGACCAACGTGAAGGAGCAGCGTCTCAAACCGGGAGACGTGATCGAGTTCGGCGAGACGGCGATTCTTTTCGGCGACCCGGCACAGGCCGCCGGCGAGACGCTTCAGCCTCAGGGGGTCGAGGGAACGCTCCCCCCGAAGGGAGTCAAGACGCACGCAGAAGCGCAGGCTGCCAAGGAAAAGCGACTTTCTGACCCAAGGCTCGATAAGCTCGTCGGGACGACGCTCGTTCGCTACAAAATTGGCGAGCCGATCGCCCGCGGCCGCTCGGGGCTGATCTTCCGCGCGATCGATACGAAATACGACCGGCCCGTGGCCCTGAAGGTGCTCTGGCCCGAGCTGTCGGGTGATGAAACCGAGGTGCAGCGCTTCGTCCGGGCCATCAAGACGATGCTCCCCGTGAAGCACGAAAACATCGTGCGGATTCACGGAGCAGGGGTGTCGGACGGTTACTGCTGGATGGCGATGGAACTGGTCGAAGGAGAGAGCGTCGCACAGCTCATCGACCGGATCGGTGTCGGCGGAATGCTCGACTGGGAATCGGCCTTCCGGATTGCGTATCACATCGCCCAGGCGCTCGCCGTCGCGAACGAGCACAAGATCGTTCATCGAAATATCACGCCGCACAATATTCTGATTCGCGGGAAAGACAAAGTCACCAAGCTCGGCGACCTGATGCTCGCGAAGGCGCTCGAAGGGTCGATGGCGGAATCGATCACCCGGCCGGGAGAACTCGTCGGGGAACTGCCGTACATGTCGCCCGAGCAGACGACGGGCCAGACCGACATCGACTGCCGCAGCGATATCTACAACCTCGGTGCGACCATTTATCGGCTCGTTACCGGCAGGGTTCCGTTTGAAGGGCGCAACGCCGCCGAGACGATCCGCAAGATTCAAACGGACGAGCCGGAGAAGCCCACGCGTTACCAGCTCTCGATTCACCCTCTCTTTGAAGGGGTGATCCTGCAGATGATTGCGCGGAACCGGGACCTTCGCTATGCCACTCCGGAAGCCCTGATACTCGACCTGAAACGGGTCGCCAAGTTTCACGGAATGAAAGAACTCTGAGCGGAACACCCGACATCGATCGAACGGCTCGCCGATGAGTGATGCCACCCGCAGGTTCTCCGCCGAGGGGATCGACGTTGGAAACTCCTCCGAAGAGCTGCTTCCACTCGTTTACGACGAACTGCGAAGGCTCGCTGCGGCGCGTATCTCGCAGGAAAAGTCCGGGCTGACGCTCGAGGCCACGGCGCTCGTTCACGAAGCATACCTCCGGCTTGCGCAGGGGGAGCAGACAAGCCGATGGGCGAACAGAGGGCATTTCTTTGCAGCCGCGGCGGAAGCGATGCGACGTATCCTGATCGAAAACGCTCGTCGCAAAGCGAGCGTCAAGCAGGGGGGAGAGCGGAAGCGGGCCCCGCTATCTTCCGAGCTCACGGGGGAAGATCCGGCCGGCGAATGGGACTGGCTCGCGCTCGATGAGGCGATTACCGGGCTGGCCGGGCATGATGCACGGAAAGCCTCTCTGGTCAATCTGCGACTCTTCGCAGGGCTGTCGCTCGAGGAGGCCGCCGAGGTGCTGGAAATCTCCAGCGCGACGGCGAAACGCGACTGGATTTACGCCCGGGCCTGGCTTTTCGGCCGGCTTGCGGAGGGAAAGTCGTCAAAAACTTCCGAAGAGTGAGATTTTCATGAGCGGAATCGGACGCGGATTTCGCATGGGACTATGAGCCCGCCGCAATTTCCGGAAGTCATACGATGAATCCGAGTCTGCAGTCGATCGAAGAGATTCTGGCGGGAGCCATCGAGATCCCCGTCGAGTCACAGCGGCGGAAGTATGTTGAAGATGCCTGCCGGGGAGATGCCGAACTTCGGCGGAAGGTCGATGAGCTGATCGGGTGGCATTTCGCGGCGGGCAAGTTTCTGGATCAGCCGCCGGCGGCCTCGACGACATTCATTCCCGATCCGATCGACGTCTCAGCGATCATCGTCGGCCGGTACAAGCTGATCGAACAGATCGGCGAGGGATCTTTCGGCGCGGTCTTTCGGGCGGAGCAGCGCGAGCCGGTGCGCCGGTTTGTCGCGCTGAAAATTCTGAAGCCGGGGATGAACACCCGCGAAGTCGTCGCCCGCTTCGAGGCGGAGCGGCAGGCGCTCGCGCTGATGGATCATCCGAACATCGCGCGGGTCTACGATGCCGGCTCGACCGATGAGGGGCGTCCATTCTTTGTGATGGAGCTCGTCCGCGGAATTCCGATTACCGAATACGCCGACCATTCGCGGCTCACGATGGCGAGCCGGCTGGAACTGTTCATCAAGGTCTGTCACGCGGTTCAGCACGCCCACCAGAAGGGAATCATTCACCGCGACATCAAGCCGACGAACGTTCTTGTTTCGATGGACGAAGGAGAGCCGGTGCCGAAAGTGATCGATTTCGGCGTTGCGAAGGCGATCAACCAGAGGCTCACGGCAGGAACGGTCAACACGCATTTCGCGCAGCTTGTGGGAACGCCACTCTACATGAGCCCGGAACAGGCGGAGATGTCGCCGATTGAAATCGACACGCGGAGCGACATCTACTCGCTGGGCGTTCTGCTCTATGAACTTCTGACCGGCACAACACCGCTCGCCAAGGAGCGGCTCAACAACGCTTCGTTCGACGAACTGCGACGATTGATCCGCGAGGATCATCCGCTTCCCCCGAGCGCGCGATTGAGTACGCTGGGCAATCTGTCGGCGACGGTTGCCGATCTCCGCCGCACCGATTTCCGCAAGCTGACGCACATTGTCCGGGGTGAGCTTGACTGGATCGTAATGAAGGCGCTCGAGAAAGATCGAACGCTTCGATACGAAACGGCAGACGCCTTCGCTCGCGATATTGAACGGTACCTGAACAATGAGCCGGTCGAGGCGTGCCGGCCGTCATCGGCGTATCGGCTGCGGAAGTTCGTCGTGCGGAACCGGGCGGCGCTCGCAACGGCGAGCGTGGTTCTGGTCACGTTGTTCACCGGTCTTGCCGTCAGCCGGTTCTTGATCGCGCGCGAGCGCGACCGTGCGGTTGAAGCCTACCATGCTGCGAACAAGTCGGCCATTGCCGAGGCGGAATCTTCGAAGCGGGCGAGTGAACAGGCGATGATTGCAGCCGCAGCGGCGACCGAGGCCAAGGCCGAGCGGACGATTGCAGTTCGCGAGCGGAATATCGCGGTGGAGAACCTGTACTTCGCGCACATGCAGCTCGCCCAGCAGGATTGGCAGGCGGGGCAGGTGAACCGGATGCATGAGTCCCTCGAGGCTCATATTCCCAGACCGGGCGAAACGGATTTGCGGGGTTGGGAATGGTACTACCTGTTGTCGCTCTGCCATCGAGACGAGCGAACGCTCAGCGGC
>JBFWWA010000215.1:0-7623 GCA_050246455.1 Planctomycetaceae bacterium | reverse complement strand
ATCGGCGGTTGGGTGCAGATTGCCGCGTTCGATCCCGCGACTTCGCAGATCCAGCTTTACCGGAACGGAGAGTTCGAGCCGTATCGTCCCGAATCGCGCGATCTGCCGGAAGCGGCTGATTCCACCGACTGGTACCGCGGCTGGAGGGATCACCTCGGCTTTGCCCGGATCGTCGGTTCGATGAGATCGCCACGCCCCGCTGCGGCTCATTCGAAACGGATGCCGACGCTGCAAAGCGCAGGGGGGGCAAAATGAACGAGCTCCTGACCTTCTTCGGGAAGTGCGTGATTGTCAGCCCGCTGGCGCTCGTTGCCGTGCTGGGAATTCCGGCGCTCGTCCGCCGTCCGCTCGGCGAGCGTTCGATCGGCGGATGGATCTTCGCCGCGGTGTCGATCGGTCTTCTGGCATCGATCGGCGTGCTGGCCGGGATGCTTCTGGGCGGCACGCGGGAAGTGGTCATCGATTTTGGAAACCTGTTCGTAATTCCCGATCAGCATCTGCATTTTCATTTGAAGTTCGTGTTCGATCGGCTCTCGGTTCCGTTTTCGATTCTGACGTATCTGTTGTGCGGAACGGTCGGCGCGTTTGCCAGCCGGTACCTTCACCGTGAGCCGGGCTACGGCCGGTTCGCGGCGTGTTACGCGTTCTTCCTGCTCGGCATGATCGCCTCGACGCTGGCCGGAACGATCGAAGTGCTGTTCCTCGGCTGGGAACTGGTCGGGCTGTCGTCGGCGCTTCTCGTCGCGTTCTTCCACGAGCGACCGGCACCGGTTCGAAACGGGCTGCGGATCTGGTCCGTGTATCGCATCGCCGACGCCGCGTTTCTCGTGGCCGCCATCGCGATGCATCACCTGACCGGGGGGGGAGACTTCGAGATTCTGATGGGAGCCGGGCCGTGGCCGGAGAGTGTGGCGCCGCTGACTTCGGCCCAGGCGACGTCTGTCGGACTTCTTCTGCTGGTGGCGGCCGCTGGAAAATCGGGGCTCGTGCCATTCTCCGGCTGGCTGCCGCGCGCCATGGAAGGCCCGACCCCTTCCAGCGCGATTTTCTACGGCGCGCTTTCCGTCCATCTGGGGGCTTTCCTGCTGTTGCGCGTCAGCCCGATTCTTTCGCTGTCGATCGGGTTATCGGCAGCGGTTGTGGCATTGGGTCTCATTACGGCTCTCTGCGCCGCGATCTCCGCGCGGGTGCAGACCGATATCAAAGGCGCGCTTGCATACGCCTCGCTGACACAGGTCGGAATTATTGTGGCCGAAATCGGCGTCGGTCTCCGGTACATCGCGCTCATTCACATCATCGGCCACGCCTGCCTCCGCACACTGCAACTGCTGCGCGCACCGACACTGCTGCATGACTATCACACGCTCGAGAACGCCATCGGTTCGCAACTGCAGCAGGGGCCGACGTTACTTGAGCGACTGCTTCCGGCTGAGGTCGTGGTCCGATTGTTCCGCTTCGGATTTGAACGGGGCTACCTCGACAGCATGCTCGACGAGTACCTGATCGATCCGTTCCGGAGAGGGCTGCACTGGTGCGACGCGATGGAGCGGCGCTGGACCGACTTCCTCTCGCATGGAAGCTCGCGAGAGTCCGACCGAGTGGAAACGCATACGGAAGTCATCGAAGAACTGCGACTGTGAGAGAACGGTGTTCCGCAGCCTGCGACCGAACGCTTGAACACGACACGAACTGAACGGCATGAATTACCTTCATTTTCTATGGCTGGAACTTGCGATCCTCACCCCGCTTGTCGGCGCGGTGCTGGTTTCGCGCGTTCACGATCCGGAAAAGGCGCGGCGGGGGGCGCTCGCGGCGCAAGGCCTGACCCTTGTCTGGACGGTTGCCGCCTGGATCGACTTCAGCACGCTGCACACGTTCGCAGCGAGCGACCATTGGGACGCTGTTTCGGCGCTCTGGGTGAGCGATTTGTGGCTGATTGACGAACTCAGCGCGCCGTTGCTCACGTTGGCGGCTCTGCAGTTTTTTCTGACGATCCTTTCCACGCTGCGAACGAAGATGCACGGGTACCCGTTCGGGCTCACGCTGGTCTCCGAATCGCTGATGCTCGCAATGCTCGCCTGCGGCTCGGCGACCGGAATCATCGTTCTGCTGGTCGCGCAGTGCGTTCCCGTGTGGCAGGAAATCCGGGCCACCGGCCGCTCGACGCGCGTCTTCACGCTTCATTCGCTCCTGTTCATCGGATTACTCGTCGTCGGCTCATTGCTTTACGACGACTCCGATCCAGAATCGCTTCGGTCGCTCCTGGCTGTCGGCATGCTTGTCGGCGGCGTGCTGGTCCGGAGCGGAGTGGTGCCGGTTCACTGCTGGATGACCGATCTGTTCGAGAAGGCGACGTTTGGAACTGCGCTCCTTTACGTGGCTCCCATGGCGGGTGCGTATGCGGCCGTGCGGCTCGTCATTCCCGTTGCGCCGGACTGGGCGCTCCGCGGCATCGCGCTCATGTCGCTCGTTACCGCGGTGTACGCAGCGGCGATGTCGCTGGCGCAGTCGGAAGTGAGACGATTTTTCTGTTATCTCTTCTTAAGCCATTCGTCGCTGGTTCTTGTCGGCGTCCAGGTGGCAACTCCGCTCGGCCTGACGGGTGGACTCTACGTCTGGTTGTCGGTCGGCATTTCGCTGACGGGATTCGGACTGACGCTGCGCGCACTCGAGTCGCGCACCGGGCGGATCTCGCTGGCCGACTACCATGGGCTGTACGAACACATGCCAAGTCTTGCCGTCTTCTTTCTGCTGACGGGACTGGCGAGCGTCGGTTTCCCCGGAACGGCCGGGTTCGTCGGCACCGAATTGCTGATGGACGGCGCGATCGACGTTTATCCGTACGTCGGTGTGCTGGTGGTCTTCGCGGCGGCGCTCAACGGTATCGCCGTGCTGCATGCTTATCTGAGGCTGTTCACCGGAACGGTGCATACTGCATCGATTCCGCTTTCTGCCCGCCTTCCTGAGCGCATTGCAGTGCTGAGTCTTACGGCGCTCATCCTGGGGGGCGGGATTTTCCCGCAGGCCGGGGTGACTTCCCGCTATCACGCTGCCACCGAGATTCTTTCGCGCCGCCGAGTCGCTGCGCCGACTTCCACAGAAACCATCGACACCGTCTCCGGAATTCGGGACGACGCTCTGGCCGATGGAACAACTGCCCGCCCGTTTCGAAGGTAACCGATGTCTGAGCAAACCAACCCGATTGCAACGATCGACAACAGCGATAAGCCCATCGGCAACGCCACCGGCTTTACGAGGTTTTTTCGGAACGACATCACGTCCGGATTCCTGGTCTTCCTGATTGCGCTGCCGCTTTGTCTCGGCATTTCGCTTGCTTGCGGATATCCGGCCATTGCCGGCGTCTTCACGGCGATCATCGGCGGCATTCTGACGACGTTCATCAGCAACTCCGAACTGACGATCAAGGGGCCGGCCGCGGGACTGATCGTGATTGTTGTCGGCTGCGTCGAATCGTTCGGGGGCGACGGCGCAATCGGCGGATTCAGCGACATCGACATGCAGGCCTACAAGATGGCGCTCGCCGTCGGCGTGGCTGCGGCGGTGCTGCAGATCCTTTTCGGATTGTTCCGGGCTGGTGCGCTCGGCGAGTTCTTCCCGCTTTCCGCAGTGCACGGAATGCTTGCGGCCATCGGCGTGATCATCATGGTGAAGCAGATTCCGGTGGCCCTTGGCGTGCAGGCCCGCGGTGAACCGATGGAGATGATCCGGCAGATCCCGCAGTACTTCCGCGAAATGAATCCCGAGATCGCACTGATCGGATTCATCGGTGTGCTGATCATGTTTCTGTGGCCGCTGGTGCAGAAGAAGGTTCCGGCGCTCAAAGCGGTCCCGGCGGCGCTCATTGTGCTCACCGTGGCGGTGCCGATGGGAATGTTCTTCAACCTGATGCAGGAGCACACCTATTCGTTCTTCGGCCACGAGTACAAGCTGAGCGAGTCGTACCTTGTGCGGATGCCCGACCGTCCCTTCGGCATGTTCGACAACATTGCCTACCCCGACTTTTCGGTGCTGACCGGCGGCGAACATGTGGCGACTGCGTGGAAGTGGGTCTTCATGTTCTTCATCATCGGAAGCCTCGAGTCGATTCTGAGCGCGAAGGCGATCGACGTCATTGACCCGTGGAAGCGGAAGACGAATCTTAACCGGGACATTGCCGCGGTCGGTGTCGCGAACCTTTGCGCGAGCCTGGTCGGCGGACTGCCGATGATCTCCGAGATCGTCCGCAGCAAGGCGAACATCGATAACGGCGCGCGGACCCGCTTCGCCGACATGTGGCATGGCCTGTTCCTGCTGCTGTGCGTGGCGCTCATTCCGACATTGCTCCACCGCATTCCGCTGGCAGCGCTTGCGGCAATGCTCATTTTCACCGGATTCCGGCTGACGCACCCGCGCGAATTTCTGCACGTCTACCGGATCGGGCCGGAGCAGCTGCTGATCTTCGTGGCGACGCTCGTCGGCGTGCTGGCGACCGACCTGCTGGTCGGAATCATCATCGGCATCGGAGTCGAGGCGGCGCTGCATCTCATCAACGGCGTGCCGTTCCGCTCGCTCTTCAAGCCCGATCTCGACATCGATATGGAAGATGAAAAGACCGCGCTCGTTCGCGCGAAGTATTCGGCGGTCTTCAGCAACTGGATCTCGCTCCGCCGCCAGCTCGTGCGGCTCGGCATTCAGGAAGGTCTCAATGTCACGCTCGATCTTTCCGACACGAAGGTCGTCGACCATAGCGTGATGGAGAAACTGCACGAACTGCAGACCGACTTCGAGAATGCGGGAACCGAACTGCAGGTGATCGGGCTGGATGGTCACATCCAGTTCTCCGAACACCCGCTCTCGTCACGGAAGCGCGGGAGAAAGCGGCTGCGGCGGATCACCGTCGTCGCCGGTCACGATATGGAAGGAGATATCTGTACAAAGCTCGTCGAGTTCGGTGCGTCCGGCTATACCGTAATACCCTGCACGGGGGCCGGGCGCACCGTTTTGAAATCTGTGGAGGGGAGCGGCCCTTCGAACGGAAACGGCCGGCACGTCGATCAGGTTCGTGTCGAGGCGCTGTTGCCGGCCGCTGCCGCGAACCGCGTGCTCGAGTATCTGCGGACCGACGTCTGCAGGAAGCACGCCGTCACGGCGTGCCTCGAGACGGTGGAGGTGGTGCGGACGGAGCTGTGAACGTCGGATGGAACCGTGTTGTGTTGCGGTCTCGTGACCGAGTCGCAACAGGGATTGATCCTTCCGGAGCACAGACATTCGTGTCTGTGCCGAGGGAGAATTGATTTGCGAAGGGCACAGACAGGAATGTCTGTGCTCCGAAAGGCGTTGCGGGGGGATTCGAAATGCACCGGCCACTCAAATAGCCGGTCTCCTGGTCCCGGTCCACTTACCCCGGCCCTCTCCCGCGACGGGGAGAAGGGGAAGGGAGTGAGTCTTTTTCTGACTCTCGGCCTTCGCCCCTCAACTCTCAACCACGCTCAGCCTTCCGCGTACTGCTCCCAGTCGATGAGCTCGATGTTGGGGCGGACGATTTCGCGGAAGCTGCTGCGGGCGCTGGTGCGGATACCCTTCCCGCCGCGCGATGTGACGGAGTACTTCATCTGGCCGAAGGTCATCGGCTTGTCGTTGCTGTTGATGACCTTGAGGCAGTCGCTGGGGCGGCTGAGCTGCACTGCGCCGAGGAGTTGATCCTGCGGCGCGAGCTTGATGCCGCGAACACCCTTGCCGGGTCCGCCGAGCACCGGGACGTCGTTGATCTTGAAGTGGAGCACGCGTGCCCCCTTCGTGGCGAGGAACATCGTCTCCGCATCGCGCACGAGTTCCGCAAAGACGACCTTGTCGCCGGGGCGGAGCCGGCAATAGCGGCGGCCGGCTTTTGTGGAGGGTGTGCGGAACGGGCTGAATGAGACCCGCATTACCTGGCCGTTCTGCGTGGCGATGAGCAGAAACGGTGCGGGAGTCGGGAACTGTCGCATCGGCCGGTCGGCGGGAGTGAAACGGACGTCTGTCGATACCGCCGAGACGATGCACGCGCCGTCGCCGACACGGACCAACTTTGAAAGAGGATCGCCGTACCCCGAAGAAGCGGGGATCTGATCCATCGGGATGGTGTAGGCGACGCCGTCGCTGGAGAAGACGACGACGTTTTCGAGCGTGCTGCCGGGGATGACTTCGAGGACCGCATCCCCTTCGCGGACGCGTGTTCCTTCAACCGAGCTGAGCTTGCCGACGCGCTTCAGCCAGCCTTCCTTGGAAATCACGACGTTGGTGTTCTCGCGGACGATGTACGCCTGCGGGTCGTACTCGCTGATTTCTTCGGATGATCCGACGCCGGTGCGGCGCGAATCGCCGTAGCGATCGACGAGCTCGCCGAGCTCCGACTGCACAACTTTCCAGAGCCGTGTCTTGGAGTCGAGGATTTTGCGGATTCCTTCGGCCTCCGCGCGCTTCTCTTTGAGTTCCTCGAGGATCTTGTCGATTTCGAGCTGCGAGATGCGATAGAGCTGCATCTCGAGGATGGCGTTGGTCTGTTCTTCGTCGAGCGGAAACTCTTTCATGAGTTTCTGCGCGGCGTCCTGCTTGCCGCTGCTCTTGCGAATGATCTTGAGGGCGAGTTCCAGCCCTTTGAAGATGATCGCAAAACCTTCGAGGATGTGGATGCGCCGCTCGAGCTGCCGGAGCTGGTACTGAAATCGCTTCGTGACCGTCTGGAAGCGGAAGTCGTTGAAGTAGCGGAGCATTTCAACGAGGTTCGCGCGTGACGGAGAGAGCACGCCATGCTCATCGGGGACGAGGCAGGTGGTGTTGATCGCGAAGTTCTGTTCGAGGCTCGTGTGCTTGTAGAGGTATGCCATCACCGCTTCGGGATCGGCGCCCGGTTTCGTCTCGAGCAGAAGGCGGAGCCCTTCCTTGTCGCTGCTGTCGTCCTGAACGCCGACGAGCTGCGGCAGCTTGCGGCCGGCGATGATGTCGCCGATGGTTGAGAGGAGCGGACCGGTCTCGACGCCGTAGGGGAGCGAGTAGATCACGATCAGCGGCGGACCCTCGCCGCGTCGCGGCTTCTCGGATTTCCATTCGCCTCGAACCTTGATCGAGCCGCGCCCTTCCTCGTAGGCGGTGCGGAGCTCTCGCCGGTCGGTGACGATGCGTCCGCCGAGGGGGAAGTCGGGGCCCTTGATGAATTTCATCAATTGCGCGACGGTCGAGTCCGGATTCTGAATGAGGTGAATGCAGGCTTTGACCACTTCCCCCAGATTATGCGGCGGGATGTTGGTGGCCATTCCAACCGCGATTCCCTGCGTTCCGTTGACGAGAAGGTTGGGGAATCTCGCGGGGAGCACGACCGGTTCTTCCCGGGTGCCGTCATAGTTCGGGCGCATCTCGACCGTCTCGTACCTGAGTTCGTTCATCAGGTGTTCAGCGACGGAAGTGAGCTTCGCCTCGGTGTAGCGTGCGGCGGCCGCGGGCAGGCCGATGATCGATCCGAAATTTCCCTGACCGTCGACGAGCGGATACCGGAGGCTGAAACTTTGTGCGAGGCGGACGAGTGTGTCGTAGACGGAGGCTTCGCCGTGCGGATGGTAGTTTCCGGTGGTATCGCCGCAAATCTTC
>JBFWWA010000214.1:0-7628 GCA_050246455.1 Planctomycetaceae bacterium | reverse complement strand
GGTGCGGTTCTCGAACCGGAACCACTTCCCAGCAAGCGTGCACACTCAACCGATGAAGAACTTGCCGATCAATCAGATTCTGGCACCGAACAGTACGAATGCGATCACTTACTTCTACTCCAAGTCTGAACCACGACCGATCGAAGTCGTCTCGGATCTGCATCCCTGGATGAAAGCCTACCATCTGCCGCTCAATCATCCGTATGCCGCCGTGACGGGGCCGGATGGTTCGTTTGCCATCAGGAGTCTTCCTCCCGGGCAACATCGCTTTCAGATCTGGCATGAAGCACTTGCCGAAAAGAAAGAGTACGTGCTCGAGGTCGATGGAAAACAAAAACTCCTGAAGATGATTATTCCGATCCGAGCGAAGGACCTGAAACTGGGTGACGCCCCCTACACTTCCAAAGTGGATGGCGTTGGAGTTCACTCCGACGCGGGTGTCACCGGGAGCGTTTTCCTGTCGCAGTCTGAGAGCGGCCAACAACCCTCCGTCAAAACTTCAACTGACGCTGTGGCACAGCGCCCCGAGCCAGCGAAGCAGTCATTACTCGAAAATCGCATTGAGAAGGTTCGCGAGCAAAGGGCGCAGAGCCGCAACAACATCAAATCGATCCTGCTGGCGATGCACAACTATTTGGACGTCCACAAGCATCTGCCGCCGTCGGTCGTGCTCGGCCCGGATGGGAAGACGCCGCACAGCTGGCGCGTCGAACTGCTGCCGTTCCTGGACCAGGCAAAACTGTACGAGAAGTACCGGATGAACGAGCCGTGGGACAGCCCTGCCAACAAGCAGGTGCTCGCGCAGATGCCGGACGTGTTCCGCGCACCGGGCGATGCCAAAGACTCGACGAACACAGCGTACTTCGTCCCGACGGGGCCGCAAACGATGTTCCATTTGAAGCAGCCGCAAACGATGGAGTCGCTGCAGAAATCACGAGGCGAGAGTGACGTCGGCAAGCGGGCGCTCAACTTCCGCGACATCGATGATGGAACATCCAATACCGTCGCTTTGATCGAAACGAAGCGCGATGTTCCCTGGACGCGTCCGCAGGACATCGACTGCGATCCCGCCATCCCGTTGCCGAGATTCGGCCGGCTCTATGCCGACCTGTTTCATGTCGGGATGGCCGACGGAACGACCCGGGCAATACCCGTGAACATTGACGAGAAATCGGTGAAGGCGCTCCTCTCACGCGCGGGTGGCGAGCCGGTCTCAGTCGTTGACCTGCAGACTCCGGATTCGAACAGCAATGCGCCGGCCGCGAGCGCCCGAGATCGCGAGATGCCGGAAGCCGATGATGCGAACCAGAGTCCGTTCAGAAGGGCGCGAGTTGCCACTTCCGCAAGCCGCCAGCGCGATCAGAGCCGCAACAACATCAAACGGCTGATGCTGGCGATGCACAACTATCACGACGTGCACCAACATTTTCCACCGGCGGTCGGTCTCGGCCCCGACGGCAAGACGCCGCACAGTTGGCGCGTCGCAATTCTTCCCTTCCTTGCGACGGACGATAACACGAATCGAACCTACAAGGAGCTGTATGAGAGATACCGGCTCGACGAACCCTGGGACGGACCGAACAACAAAAAGCTCCTGTCGGAAATGCCGTCGATCTTCCGCGCCCCGAACGACAAGGAAGACTCGACGAACACCGCCTATCTCGCCGTTGCGAGCCAGTACTGGGAAACCCTCGTACCGGAAGCGGCTCGAAAAACCAAAGGACTTCCTGATGCGAGCGGAAACGCGGGTGCGACGTTGTTCGACGGTGTAAACGGAGTCCGCATCCGCGACATCGCCGACGGTACATCGAATACGATCGCAATTGTGGAATCGCAGCTTGTTCGCCAGATGGCGATTCCCGTCCGGTGGACAGAGCCCGACGACATCGTGTATGACCCGGCCAAACCCCTGCCCGTCCTTGTTGCACCCAAAGGTCTGCACGAAGATGCCAAGGGCTACTTTGCCGGAATGGCGGACGGTAGTGTGCAGTTCTTTCGGTCGGCGGGAGTTCCCGAAAGAATGCAACGGGCGCTGCTGACCCGCGCCGGCGGCGAAGCCGAATTCAGCAGAGTCGCCGCACAACCGACCGCGCGGCCCATGACCCCTGCCCCTCCGGCTCCGACATTGTTTGAGCGCATCTTCGGCAAAAGCACCGCCAGAACGGCGACCAGTCGTACTTCGGACGGCCGTGACAATCTCAAGCGGCTGATGCTTGCGATGCACAACTACCACGACGTCCACGGGCGCTTCCCCGCCGCCAAAGTCATCGGTCCGGACGGCGAGACGCCGCACAGCTGGCGCGTCGAGTTGCTGCCTTTCCTGGAAGGTCCCGACGGCAGCTATCAGGCGCTTTTCAATCAGTACAAGATGGATGAGCCGTGGGACGGGCCGAACAACAGGAAACTGCTCGACCAGATGCCCGCCGTGTTCCGTACGGCCGGTGACGACGCGACATCGACGAATACGCGTGTCTTCGCAGTGACCGGTCCCGGAACGCTCTTCGACCGGAAGGAAGGAACGAAGATCTCCGAAATCTCCGACGGTTCTTCAATGACGATTGCATTGATCGAAACGACGAAGACCGTCAGCGGGAAACCGATCGACGTTCCGTGGATGAAGCCGGAAGATATCGAGATCGATTCCGGCAAACCGTTACAGAAGTTCGGCATCAAGCCGGAGCGAGGTTTTCTCGCGGCCTTGAGCGACGGTTCGGTGAGGATTCTCCCGGCAACGGTCACGGAGGAGACTTTGCGAAAACTCTTCACGCGCGCCGGAGGGGAACCCGTGGAAATTCCGGAATGAACGGCAAGTGACTGAGCCGTTGTCGTATTGAGCAGCCCGGCGGTTGCAACCGCCGGGCTTTCTTTGTACCAACAAACGGCGAGGCCGTTGGAATCCGCGAATGCTCCACAATCAGGTGCCGACATGACACGCGTGCTCGGAATGCTGTCGTTTGTACTGATTCTTGCCGTTCATGCCGTCGCTGATGACGCAACATCGCTGAAGATTGCGACATTCCGGGCGGACATCACTCCTCCGCTCGGCTCCCCGCTCTGCTTCGGCTATGTCGAGCCGGCGAAGGAAATCGTCGATCCGCTCACGGCGCGCGGAATTGTGATACTGGGTGCGGGAAAACCCATCGTCCTTTGCTCGCTCGATTGGGTCGAGATCATGAACGCGAGCCACGACGCCTGGCGGGAAGCGCTCGCGACTGCCGCCGGCACGTCGACCGATCGGGTTGCAGTCCACACAATTCACCAGCACGACGCGCCGGGATCCGATTTCGGCGCCGAGGAACTGCTCGCCCAGGTCGGCATTCCGGGAGTGATTGAAGACATTGCATTCAATCGCGACTGCATCGTCCGCACCGCGGAAGCGCTCAGCGAATCGTTGAAGCAGTCGAAGACTGTGACGCACGTCGGCATCGGCTCGGCCGCCGTCGAGAAAGTGGCATCGAACCGGCGCATTCTCGGACCCGACGGCAAAGTCAAAATCATCCGTTTCAGCTCGACGAAGGATCCTGACGCGATCGCCGCGCCGGAAGGAACAATCGATCCGCTAGTGCGCCTCGTCAGCTTCTGGAACGGCGACAAGCCGCTTGCTGTTCTCAGTCACTACGCGACGCATCCGCAAAGTTTTTACGGCCAGGGTGGAGTCAGTGCAGACTTCGTGGGCATGGCACGCACGATTTTTGAAAAGTCGATTCCCGATGCAGCGGCGATTCACTTCAACGGAGCAGCCGGCAACGTAGCTGCCGGGAAGTACAACAACGGCGAGCCCGCCACACGTCCGATTCTCGCGGAGCGACTGGCCAGGGGAATGAAGTCGGCCTGGGGGGCGACAAAAAAAGCTCCGGTATCGACCGCTGACATTCGCTGGGGGACGCGACCGGTTGCACTTCCGCTGCGCGATACGCACACCGACGAAAAGTCACGAATTGAACTTCTGAACAACGATGGTGCACAGAAACGAGAACGGGCACGAAGCGCGCTCGATCTTTCGTTTGCACTCCGCACGAAGAGGGGACACAAGATCCCGATCCACATGCTCAAGGTCGGACCGGCGCACATTCTGTATCTGCCGGGCGAACTTTTCGTCGAATACCAGCTCGCGGCCCAGCAACTCCGCCCGGACGATTTCGTGGCGATGGCCGCCTATGGAGACTGCGGACCGGGATACATCGGCACCGAGATCGCCTACGGCCAGGGGGGGTACGAAACGAGTGCCGTCTCGCGGACGGCGCCGCAGGTCGAAGGAGTGCTGATGGGTGCAATCCGCGAGTTGCTCGCCGGGGAATAGAGGCGGAAGCCGCTTAATTTCGGTTCGGTTCCGCTCGAACGGCCCGAAAATACGGGCTGTTTTCCGCTGCCGCCGCTTTGGAATTGGCCCCCATCCGCGGTTAGAATGGCTCATTCCGCATCACTGATGGAACTTTCAAGATTGCCCGGAGAACGCCCATGCGACGTCGAGACGCTCTGCTGAATTCGAGAGTACGCTGCCTGTTTCTGACCACCATGGCGGCGCTTCTCGGAATAGGATGCTTGCCGAGCGTGTCTTCGGCGGAAGAGGACGTGCCGGCCACGAAGAAGCCGCTCATCGACGACGTCGGAGAGTTCAAGGACATTTTCGACGGCAAGACTCTGGAGGGCTGGGACGGCAATCCGAAGTTCTGGCGCGTTGAAGATGGCATGATCACCGGAGAGACGACGAAGGAAAACCCGACGGACGGCAACACCTTCCTCATCTGGCGAAAAGGGCAAACGGCCGATTTCCAGCTCAAGCTGGAATACAAAATCGTCGGCGGAAACTCCGGCATCCAGTACCGCAGCTTCGAAGTGCCCGACAAGAAATGGGTCGTCGGCGGCTACCAGGGGGACTTCGAAGCGGGCGACACGTATTCAGGGATTCTTTACGGCGAACGCTTCCGCGGAATCCTCTGCGAACGAGGACAGAAATCGGTCATCGGTTCGGACCACAAGCCGAAGGTCGTCGGTGCAGTGGGCGACTCAAAAGAGATTCAGAAGAAGATCAGGAAGGAAGACTGGAACGAGTACGAAATCATCGCGAGCGGCAATCGCTTTATCCACAAGATCAATGGCCTGGTGACGGCCGATTGCACGGATGAAGACGTCGAGATGCGCCGCGATTCGGGAATCCTCGCATTGCAGCTGCACGCCGGCCCTCCGATGAAAGTGCAGTTCCGCAACATCAAGTTGAAGTCGCTCCCTCCGATGGGAACGGCCGAGAACACGAAGGCGAAGCCCAAGAACATCTGGTTCATCGCCGGCAAGGCAAGCCACGGCTACGGAGCGCACGAACACCGCGCCGGCTGCTTTCTCCTTGCGAAGGCGCTTCGCGAAAGCGTTCCCAACGTCAATCCGGCGATCTTTACGAATGGTTGGCCGGAGGACTCGAGCGGCCTCGCGAAGGCCGACACGATTGTTGTCTATGCCGACGGCGGCGCGGGACACCCCTTCTACAAGCATCTTGATGAAATGAATGCCCTGATGAAAAAGGGAATCGGCCTCGTCTGCATTCACTACGCCGTGGAGGTCCCCAAAGGCCCCGCCGGCGATCGATTCGTGGAATGGACCGGCGGTTATTTCGAGCCGCACTGGTCCGTGAACCCGCACTGGACCGCGCAATACTCAAAGCTTCCCGAACATCCGATCACGCGCGGCGTCAAGCCCTTCACGATCAATGACGAATGGTACTACCACATGCGTTTCCCGGAAGGGATGAAGGACGTCGCCCCGATCCTGACGGCGATTCCTCCGAAGGAAACTTTGAGCCGTCCCGACGGCCCGCACAGCGGCAACCCGACAGTTCGCTCGAAAGTCGGCCAGCCGCAACATATGGCGTGGGCCCGGGAACGAGCCGACGGCGGACGGGGCTTCGGGATCACCGGCGGACATGATCACTGGAATTGGGGACACGACCAGTTCCGCAAGCTCGTCCTCAACGCGATCATCTGGACCGCGCAGTTGGATGTGCCGGAGAACGGCGTCGAGTCGGCTCCGCTCACGGTACAGGATCTCGAAGCGAATCAGGATGAAACTCCGCCCGCCGATTACAACCCGGCTCGCATCCAGAAGCTGCTCGAAGAGTGGAATCAGTCGGAGCCGGGCGCATGAGGCGCGAACCATCTCGCGGCCTGCGGATGAACATGTTTTGCGCGGCGGCATTCTGCGCCTGGCTCGGCGGTTCCGTTGTATTTGCAGCGGAAACGCCTGCGTCACCCGCCGAGGACGCGGCGCGGAAGATCGAGAACGCAGTAAAAGGGCTCGATGTGGCGGCCGGGCTCTCGGCCACAGTGTTCGCGGGCGAGCCGATGCTGCTGAGCCCGACGAACATTGATGTCGACCACCGCGGTCGTGTCTGGGTTTGCGAGGTCGTCAACTACCGTCATCGCAACGGCAGCCGTCCCGAAGGGGACCGGATCCTGATTCTGGAAGACACAAACGGCGACGGCATCGCCGATACTCACAAGGTCTTCCACCAGGGACGCGATATTGATTCCGCCATGGGGATCTGCGTTCTCGGCAATCGTGTCATCGTCTCGGCCTCGCCGAATATCTTCGTCTTCACCGACACCGACGGCGACGACAAGGCGGACAAGAAGGATCTGCTCTTCACAAAGACGGGCAACCCGCAACACGACCATGCAGCGCATGCGTTCGTGTTCGGCCCCGACGGCAAGCTGTACTGGAACTTCGGCAACGAGGGGAAATCGATCCACGACAAGGACGGCAAGCCCGTGGTTGACGTCGATGGACGCAAAGTGGTCGACGACGGCAAGCCTTACCGCGAGGGAATGGCGTTCCGCTGCAACCTCGACGGCAGCGAGCTTGAAGTGCTCGGCCACAATTTCCGCAATAATTACGAGCTAGCCGTCGATTCCTTCGGCACGGTCTGGCAATCCGACAATGACGACGACGGCAATCGCGGCGTCCGCATCAACTACATCCTCGAACACGGCAACTACGGCTACAAAGACGAAATCACCGGCGCCGGCTGGAGGACTCCCCGTACGAATTTCGAGGCGGACCTCCCGCAGCAGCATTGGCACCTCAACGATCCCGGCGTCGTTCCCAACCTGTTGCAGACAGGAAACGGCTCGCCGACCGGTATTCTGATCAACGAAGGTTCGCTCCTTTCCGACGTCTTTCGAAACCAGATCATCCACTGCGATGCCGGTCCGAACGTCGTCCGCGCCTATCCCGTGAAGAACGACGGTGCCGGATATTCGGCGGAGTCGGTCAACATTCTGCAAGGGGCGCGCGATCAGTGGTTTCGACCGTCGGATGTCTGCATCGCGCCCGATGGATCGCTCATCGTCGCCGACTGGTACGATCCGGGAGTGGGTGGCCACCGGATGGGGGACATCGATCGCGGGCGTATCTTCCGCGTTGCCCCGGGCGGCGCGAAGTATGTCGCTCCGAAGCTCGATCTTGAAACGTCGATGGGTGCGGTCGAAGCGCTCAAGAGCCCGAACCTCGCGACGCGCTACCTGGCGTGGACGGCACTCCACAAGATGGGAGACGCTGCGGAAGTTGCGCTCGAGAAGGTTTACTCCGCCGATGAGAACATCCGTTTCCGCGCGCGAGCGCTCTGGCTATTGGGGCTG
>JBFWWA010000213.1:0-7663 GCA_050246455.1 Planctomycetaceae bacterium | reverse complement strand
AGCGGCTTCTCTCAGCCGGTGGTCTGGAAGTCGGGAGGACTGGACGCGGTCCCGGAAAAGCTGGTGCGAATCCTGTTCAAGCTCGAGGGAGCGGAACTGTTCACGTTCGAACTGCACGGTGCCCGGCCGTAACGGGCGAACTTTCTCTGGTCTCTCTCCAATCCGTTTCTCGTTCCGCGCCTCGGCCGGTCACGCCGTTTCCAGAAACAGGAGCAAGCCGCTCTGAAAAACGGTGAGCGCGAACGTCGCTGCGCAGGCGTATCGTCGAACGGAGTGGTAGAGCGAAGTGAGGATGGCGAGAACCGCGAGCGTTCCGAGGGCTTTTGCGGCCAGGAACAGGGTGGGATCGCCCCCGTTGATCTGGATCAGAAAGAGTCCGACCGGATTCTTTTCGAACTCTTCAATGAGGTCGCCGGTGCGGATGACGAGGTAGCCATCGTACAGGGAGACGAGAGCGACGTAGGTCAACGCGACGGCGAAGAGGAGCGTTGCGGGGTTGACGCGAGCGAGTCGGGACCATGGGGTTCGTTCGCAGGTCATTGATCCGGAATAAATGGCAGCGGCTTGCATGATTCCGTCCCCCCGTGAAATGTCCGACGCTCAGGTATCTCTTGCTCCAGTCTTTGTTGAATTCCCGATACGGTTCTCAGCGTGACGGCGCGAAGAATGTTACGATCCGGCAGCCGGAATCGGTGATGCCGGCAAAGAAGTGGCCCGGGCGATTCACTGCGGCACCGCTCGCTGGTTCCTCCCGATCCTCACGATCGAGCGGAACGGCGTTGCTTTTCGGCGGTTTTGCGGTACAAACGGGTAAAGCTAGCCCGGGAATCCCTGCCGATACTCCCCCAGGGCCCCGACGTTTCCGATACCGGGGACGGCGAGCCGGAATTTACAGCCGCCGATACTTCGCAGACGTGAGGAGCGCCTGATGAGACGGATGTCGAGTCTCGCACACCCGCTGATCTCTCGGCGGACGGCCGTGCAGGCGGGAGCCGTCGGCATCCTCGGCCTGGGAATGAATCACCTCCGCGCGCTCCAGGGAGCGGCTTCGAGTGAAACTCCCGCGGCGACCGCGAAGTCCTGCGTTTACATTTTTCTGTCGGGCGGGTTGTCGCAGCACGAAAGTTTCGATCCGAAACCGGATGCGCCCGATCAGATTCGCGGAGAGTTTCGACCAATTGCAACGCACTCCACCGGCGTGCAGATCTGCGAGCACCTTCCGGGGCTCGCCCAGCGGAGCGAAGAATGGTCGGTCGTCCGCTCGCTCACCCATTCGAGTAACGACCACACCCTCGGGCATTACTTCATGCTCACGGGGCGCGGCGTTTCGTCTCCTGGCTTCCGCGGCGACCGGCAGCCTCGCTCGACCGATTGGCCTTCGCTGGCATCGCTGGTCGGCGACGCGCTCCCGCCCCGGTCCAACAATCTTCCTCCCTCGATCGTTCTTCCGGAACGGCTCGTCCACTGGTCGGGAGGAACCATTCCCGGCGCTTACGGCGGAATGATGGGGACGAGGCGCGATCCGTTTTATGTCGAAGCGTCTCCGTACGGGGATCCGATGTGGCGGGGCGCGTATCCGGAATACACGTTTCCGAATCAGGCGAAGAAGCCCCCCGCGCATCCCGACGCGCGCGTTTACGAAGCGCCGAACATCTCGCTTTCGCCCGGTATGAATCTCGGACGGCTCGGCGGCCGCAATTCATTGCTGGGCGAGCTCGACCGGCAGCGGCACGACCTCGAAGCGGCAACGGCCGTCCAGCGCTACGACGAGCACCAGCAGTCGGCGCTCTCGCTGCTTTCCGCGCCGGTTGTGCGGCACGCGTTTGACGTGACGCGCGCCGACGAAAAAACGCAGGAGAGATACGGCCGCAACAGCTTCGGCTGGTCGATGCTCATGGCCTATCGACTGGTCGAAGCGGGGGTGAACATGGTGCAGGTCAATCTCGGGAACAACGAGACCTGGGATACGCACGGCGACATCTTCCACCGAATGAAGAACAAGCTTCTGCCGCCGACGGACCGGGCCCTCTGTGCGTTCCTCGACGATCTCAGTTCAAGCGGATTGCTGGACAGCACGCTCGTCGTTATGGCGAGCGAGTTCGGACGAACGCCGAAGCTCTCGACGTTGACGGACTCCTATCCCGCAGCCGGGCGCGACCACTGGGGAGCGGTTCAGAGCGTCTTTTTTGCAGGGGGTGGAGTTCGCGGCGGCACGGTTGTCGGCTCGTCCGACAAATTCGGAGCGTACCCGGCGAGCAGTCCTCACGGACCGGACGACATGTCGGCCACAATCTTCCGTGCTCTCGGCATTCCCGAGACCGCGGCATGGCGGGACGAGACCGATCGTCCGCACCACCTCTACAACGGCCAACCGATTGCAAGCCTGTTCTGATTCCGATCGCTTACCGGCGGCTCACGGTTTCAACCAGGTCACGAACCAGTTCATCGCCATCTGCAGATGCTCGTCGGTGACACGGTGCGCGGTTTTCGCGGCGACGTCGATTCTCAGCTTCTCGACCGCGTTCACTTCTTTGTATGCGCTTTCCGCGGCGGCGAAGGCGATCTTCGCGCCGTCGAGCGGGCAGTTGGGGTCGAGTTCGCCGTTGATGACAAGCAGGGGCCGCCCCGCAAAGAGGCGGATCATGCTCGGGCAATCGAACTGTTCGAGAATTCCCGGGACGACCTTATTCCACAGCTCACGGCAGACACGCGCGTTGACGGTCGGCTCGCCGAGATCCTGCGCGGCGGCGCGATGCGTCTCGGCGATGGTATTCGCGCGGGCCTGCCAGGCGCCGTTGTCGAGGCTCCAGCGGAAACTCTGAACGGAGATCGAGAGAACCGAAACTTTCACGCGTTCGTCGACCGAAGCGGCGAGCCAGGTCTCGATCCCTCCCATGCTGAAGCCGATCATTCCGAGCCGTTCGCCGTCGATATCGGCTCTCGACTGCAGATAATCGATGGCGCGCCAGATGTCCCAGCAGGTGTCGTAATAGAAGGGATGTTCCTGCGGCTGCCCCGACGGTGTTCGCCAGGCACGGGTGATGGCGGCGACGTATTCACGGGAACCGGACTTTCCACCGACTCGGTCCCCGTGATAGCGGGCGTCCAGGGCGACGCCGACGATGCCGCGCTTCGCGAACTCGACGAGAATCGGACGCATCGAATCCTTGTTTCCGCCCGTTCCGTGCAGCACGATGACGGCCGGCATTCGCTTTAACGGCTTGTCGGGGCGGACCAGCAGCATCGGAACGCGTTCGATCGAGCCGTTCTCCTTTTTCTCGCTGGCGATGCTGAGATGCTCCGCGACCAGTCCCTCCGCCAGGTTCTCTGGATTTCGGATCTGGAGATCAGCGGGGACTCGGGGCCGGTCAAGAAGCTTGAGAAACGCCGCTCGGACATTCTCGGCGGAGGGCAATACTTGTTCCGGCTCGGCAGCCACAGCGCTGGATGCCGTGAGAATTGCCGCGAACACTGCCGGCAGAACTGAGTCGTAAAGTCGTGCGAACAACTGCATGCGAGAGCTCCTGATTCGCGTGTATCGTAGCAGCGGCAAGAGAACAAGTGGAAGCGGGGAGTCCCTGCGGGTACGATCATGACGATCGTTTTCAGTCCCCGACGCGCGCTTCGTGACGGACTCTGCCCGATGCAGGACGACCAGACGGCTTCCGAATCTCCCGATGGCGACGCGCTGATTCCGCGCCGTCACGGAGAGAACGCCGTCATCTGGACCCTGTGGCTGACGTACGGCGCGTTCTACTTTTGTCGAACGAACATCTCGGCCGCAGTGCCGAACCTCAAGGCGGATACCGGCGACGGGCTCGGGCTTTCCGGTGTCGAAGTCGGCTGGATTCTCGCTTCGCTCAAGATCGCGTACGGGCTCGGCCAGTTCCTCAACGGACAACTGGCGGAACGGGTCTCGCCACGCGTCATGCTTGCGCTCGGCATGTTCGGCTCGGCGGCTCTCAATGTGCTGTTCGGATTGCAGGAGTCGTTCTTCTTTCTGCTGTTCGTCTGGGCGACCAATGGATTCTGCCAGTCGCTCGGCTGGACTCCCTGCATGCGCGTCACGGCCGACTGGATTCCGATTGCGCGGCGCGGCAATGCGATCGGCATCATCGGCACCGGGTATCAGATCACGCTCGGGCTGACGTACCTGATTGCATCGCAGTCGGCGGAACGGCTCGGCTGGCGTTATGCGTTCTATGTGCCGGCGGCGCTCCTCGCCCTTGCCGGCGTCTTCATGCTTCTTGTCCTGCGCGACAAGCCTCCGTCGGACGATGACGAAAACGCGTTCCGCGTGACAACGAAGCAGCCGGCCGCTCCCGCTCTATCGTTCCGCGAGGCGCTCTACTGGACGCTGTTCAACCCGGCTCTCTGGCTTCTCGGGCTGGCTCTTGGTCTGTTGAACGCGTGCCGTTACGGATTCCTCGACTGGGGAGTCGCGCACCTGATGGAGACTCAGGAAGTTCGGGTGGGGAAGGCGGCGCTTCAGTTCTTCGTGATTGCGATCGGTGCGACGGCGGGATCGTACCTCGCCGGCTGGGCGACCGACCGCTTCTTCGGCAGCCGTCGCGCGCCGGTGATCTGCCTGCTGATGGCGCTGCTGGGGGTGCTGTCGCTCGCTTATGATTCGATCGTCCGCGTGAGCCCGGCAGGAACGGTGCTGCTGCTGGTCGTCATCGGCTTCTGCATTTTCGGTCCGCAGGTGCTGCTTGTCGGAACCGCGCCGGTCGATCTGGCGCATCGCGGGACCTCGGCTGCGGCCGCCGGTTTCGTGAACTTCATGGGCTATATGGGAGCGGCGAGCGGAGACGTCATCACCGGGTATTATTCTTCGCCAGAGCATGGCGGCTGGCAGGTTGCGATCTACATCTGGGCGGGATGGGCGTTCGCGGGTTCGATCGTGACGGCGATTCTGTGGAACGCGACCTCGCGGCGCGTCGGCCTCATTCCGTCGATCGTGCCGAAGATCGGTGCGATCGTAACGCTCGGAGTCGCGGCGGCCGCGCTTCAGGCCGGACATCACCCGCTCCTGCTGCGGCTGGCGACGCTCGTCGGCATCGGGATGATCTTCGTATCATTTGTTACTCGTGGCGGAGCGATTGCAGCGATGGTGATTTCCGCGATCGGGGTGCTGGCGGTCTTTGCGTCCCTCGTACAGAGCGACGGGGATGTCACCTGGGATCAGAGCACTGCCATGGTGATGTTCGGACTCACGATGGTCGCGGGATTGATGATTTTTGTCGAAAAGAAGGAGACGGAATGCGAGTTGTCGTAATCGGTGCCGGACGGGGTCGCAGGCTGATGCCGACGACCGCCGACGCTCCGAAATGTTTCGCGGAAGTATCCGGACGCAGGCTGCTCGACTGGGCGCTCGACGCGTTCGCCAGGAACGGTCTTGAAAACGTCTGCTTCATCGGCGGCTACCAGATCGACAAGGTCCGGCAGGAATATCCTCGATTCACGTTCCGGCACAACGCGAACTGGGAGCACAACAACATTCTCGCATCGCTCTTCTGCGCTGCGGACCTGATGGACGAACCGTTCATCTGCTGTTACAGCGACGTGCTGTTCACGCCGGAAATCGTCGCCAAGCTCGCCAGTTCGCCCGAAGACATGGTGCTCGGTGTCGATACCGCGTGGCTTGCGCGCTACGAGCATCGCACGGAACATCCGCCGGACGACGCCGAGAAAGTGACCGTCACGAACGGCGTCGTCACCCGCGTGCATCGGCAGATCCCGGAAGGGGAAGCGTACGGCGAGTACATCGGCGTGGCCAAGTTCTCGGCCGAAGGCGCAATGAGACTCCGAAAGTCTTACGAGCAAATCCGCGAGAAGTTTGCGGGCAAGCCGTGGCGCGAGGCGGCCGTTTTCGAGAAGGCATACAAGATTCTGCTCTTCCAGGAAATGATCGAATCGGGCGAGAAGTTCGCTCACGTCGATACGCCGGGGGGTTACATCGAGGTCGATACGCAGCAGGACTTCGAGTACGCGCGGCAGCACTGGACCACTCAACATCAGGGACGCTAACCATGACTACTGACGTTCTATTCCCGACGTCGATCATCGGATCTCTGCCGCGGCCGAAATTCGTGAAAGACCTCATTGCCGACGATTCACCCATCCAGGGCGAGGAATACCGGAAGCTGATGGGGGATGCGATCCGCGCGGCGGTCGCCATGCAGGAAACGGCCGGACTCGACGTCATCAGCGACGGCGAGTGGTGGCGGAAATCGTACATCGGCGTCATCGCGGAACTCGCGCATGGATTCGAGCTCAGCCGCAATCCTGCCGACGGCCGTCCCTGGACGATCGTCGTCGACAAGCTTTCGCCGAAGCAGCCGGGATTCATTGCGAAGGAAGTCGCGTTCCTCCGGACGCTGACCGACCGGAAGTTGAAAGCGACTCTGCCGGCGCCGGCGCTCCTCGGAGAGCGGATGTGGGATCCGGTCAAGTCGGCGAAAGCTTATCCGAAGCGGGAGGACTTTGTTCGCGACTGCGTGCCGATTCTGCGCCGCGAAGTCGAGCTTCTGCGCAAAGAAGGAGTTTCGATCATCCAGGTCGACGATCCGCATCTCTGCCTTTTTGTCGATCCCGAAGTCCGCAAACAGTACGACGACGCCGATCGCGCCGCCGACTTCGCGGTCGACATGGATAACCAGGTGGTCGAGGGGTTTGACGACGTGAAGCTAGCGGTTCATCTTTGTCGTCGCGCCGGCGCGCGGGCGCGGGGGGAATCGGATCATCGCGGCAGCTACGATCCAATTCTCAAACAGCTCGGACGGCTGAAGGTCGGTCACATTACCATGGAGTTCACTTCGCCGGGAGCGGGAGATATGTCGGTCTTCCGTCAGCTTCCGGAAGACGTCGAGATCGGACTCGGTTGTGTTTCCTGTCAGCCGGGGCAGATTGATTCGACCGATACGATCGTTGCGCGCGTGAAGATGGCGCTCAATCATGTCTCGCCCGAGCGGATCACGCTCAACCCCGATTGCGGATTCGCACCCGGCTCCGCGGCCGAGGTGAGTCTCGACGAGGTTTACACCAAGCTCAAGAACGAAGTCGCCGCAGCCAAACGGTTGCGAGAACAGTTCTGAAGCAGATGTCGGGTGGGGTCAGTCCACCCTACGGTTCGCGTTGCTGATCAGGACGTGTATGCCACCATGCCCAGAGGATGAAGACGGCCTGCAGCGGCAGCCTGAGCAGGTGGAGAATCGGCGGTGCGGGGAGGATGTGCTGGTTCTGAAAAAGGTAAATGTTCGCCGGAAAGATCGCGATCAGTAGCGCGATGATTCCCCACGCTGCCAGACGCGATGTTCGGGGGATGAGCAGCAGCAGTCCGAGCCCGGCTTCCGCCACGCCGCTCAAGAAGACGAGCTCTTCATGCCACGGCAGATACGGCGGCATGATCTTGAGGTAAAAGCCGGGATCCCGGAAGTGGTTGATTCCCGCCACGATCATGAAGATCGCGAGAGTCCACTTCGAAGCCGTCTTGAGAGCGCGCATCGCGGCTTCCTCTTGAGGGTGCGGGGAGCGAGCGCCAATTCGTCAGCTTGCGCCGCCGGGCGAGATTGTCGACGCACGCTGCATTACCGCATCGCCGGCCGGAGCGGGAACTGACTCGGGTCCATGCAGATAAATGAAGCTCTTGCCGAGCCGGCCG
>JBFWWA010000212.1:0-7664 GCA_050246455.1 Planctomycetaceae bacterium | reverse complement strand
CGTCACGATCTCGCGCCGCACGCACGCGAACTTTTGTGGCAGTCTCGAGTCGAGAAGGAAATCTCCGGCGGGGCGCCGAACTGGAAACTCGGCCATCAGGGGCTCCTGGACGCCATTCAGGCCAATAGCGACCTAGAGCATTCGGACGTCCGGTTTCTTGCTTATCGCACGTTTGCGGAACGCATAGCTCTGGGGGCCGCGGATACTGCCGCGACACATCCCGCGGCAGCCGCCAAACCGCGCGAGCTTCTCGCCATTGCCGAAGAAGCCCGCAAAATGGTGGCGCGCTACGTTCCGGAAGGGAAAGTCCCCCCGGAGAAAGCCGCTGCCATGAGTTCCGCCATCGAAAAGGCGGAGGCGTCCATTCTCAAGCAGGAAACGTTCGACGCGCTGACGGGTGAGATCGAGCAGTCGCTTCGAGACAAGAAGCCGATGGCAGCGATTGAAACCCGGTTCAAGCTCATCTCGCTCTATCCCGATTTCGAGACGAATCGCAAAGTCGCTGCGCTCCTGGCTGAAGCGCTCAAGACCGAACAGGAACTCGTTTCTCGCGAAGAACTCGACAAGGAAGCAGTGGCCGAAGACCGTCCCTCGACGACTCCCGCGCCTCTGACGTTGTCGCCGCATACTCGTTCGCGCACGGACGAACCTTCCGGCGGCCGCACCGTCTGTGCGCTCGCCGCCGACTGCTCCTACGGCATCGATTCGGTAACGGGCGAGCCGGTCTGGCGGCGAGTGATCGGCCTCGACACTCCGTTCTTCCCGGTCGCAGTGACGACCTCGGTCCCCGGGCTCCTGATGTTCGACACCCGGTTCGGCGAACTACTCGTCGTCGACCAGCGCACCGGCGAACTCCTCTGGCGACAGCCGCTCGAAGAGGCCATGAGCGGCGCTCCTCTCGTTCATGAAGGACAGATCTACGCTCCGACGCTCGGCAATCATCTCTACAAGATCGATCTGGAGAGCGGGCGCAACACCACTCGGCTGACGTTCTCGCAGAAGACGCTCTCGCCGCCGGCACTCGTTTCGGGCGGCGACCGACTCGTTGTGCCGGGCGAGCAGGCGATGTTCTACACTTTGACCACCCGCCCCCTCGCCTGCACGCGTGTCGATTACACCGCGCACAAGACCGGGACGATCACCGCCCCGCTCGTCACCATGGGGGGCTTGATTCTCACGTCCCTGGGAGTCGGGGAAGAAAAGTCGCAGCTTCGCGTGCTCGATGCTCGTGCCGATGCCGACTGGCTGAAAGAGGTCGCAGCGGTCGACATCGCGGGCCGGCTCCGCGATGCGCCGACGATTCGCGGCAAGGAACTGTTCGTGCCGTCGAGCGGCGAACGGATCACGGCTTTCACCGTCTCCGACGATCCGGGGCAACGTCTTCTGACGCAGGTTGCAACGCTTGAAGTGCAGACGCCGCACCCGGGGCCGATGTTTCTTTCTCCCGGACCTGACGGACAACTGTGGTTCTCGGGATCCGCAATTCGGAAGCTGCAGGTCAAGACCGAGAGCATCCGTCTCGATCCCGCGGAACTCGCCGCGGGCACCAGCACGCAACCGCTGCAGAATATCGGGCAGTACCTTTATCTCGGCCGCCGGTTGCCGTACAGCAGTACGGTATTGTTTACACAGGCCGATCGGGAATCGATGTCGGGCCTGTGGCGCATCGTGCTCGGCTCTCGAATTCTGGCATCATCGTTCGTCGCCGACGGCAACATCGTTTGCGTGACCGAAGCGGGAGACGTTTACCTCGTCACGAAAGCCGAGATCGACAAGGGAGGTTTCAAGCGGACGTCGAATTCGCAGTTGAAGATTCCCGCCGACCTGAACGAGCCGCTGCGCGCGACAACGCTTCGCGATGGACGCATCGCGGTCGATTGCGGTGGTTCGCAGCCGCAACTCTGGATCATTTCGCAGACCGCTCAGGTCGAACAACAGGTGAAGCTCGAACAGCCGCTCGAAGCTCCGCCGGTCCTGCTCGGCGAAGGGATCGTGCTCCCGCTCCCCGGTCGACTCCGAATGCTGCGCGGCGGAGCCTCGTCCGGGAAAGTCGAGGATTACCTGACAACGGTCGACAAAGAGAAAACGACCAGGTGGATTCACGCCGCATCTGCCGACGAATCCGAACTGATCGCCGTCGATGATCAGGGGCGGCTCGTTCGCGTTCAGTTCCGTTCCTCACCGGTCCCGCACCTCGCTGAAGTCGCCGCACGCAAGCTGAGTGCGCCGGTCGATGTCCCCTTCGCCGTGAAGGATAGCCGCATTCTGCTGGCTGGTTCCGACGGATCGCTGCAGATGCTGGACGGTGCGTCGCTGGAAACCGAATCGGAAGCGAAACTCGAACAGCCCGCCGCTTCCGCTCTCGCGATCATCGGCGAGCGACTCTTCGTGGAAACCGGCGGAAGTCATCTCGCTTGTTTCGACATCAAGAATGAACTGCAGCAGATCTGGAAGACGCCGCTCGAAGGAACCGGCCTCTCCGGTCCCCCTGCGCGTTTCCGGAATCTGCTCATCATCAGCCAGCGCGATGGGCAAGTTCGTTCGATCGATCCTTCATCCGGCGAAAGCCGCGCGAACGTGGACATCGGCCAGCCGATCGTTCTTGGTCCGCAATCGAACGAGAATTCGCTTCTCATCACGACGGTTGACGGCAGCCTGCGCCGCGTCGAATCGGTCGTCGAAACACAACCCTGAAGGGAGACATCGCACGTTGCGTTCTCAAGCGGCCTACTGGAATCCGTTGGCTCTGTCCCGCCTGCTGCTTTGCGGCTTCGCGTTCGGGATGTTGTCGATCGTTCCACGCCTGCTCGCCGAAGCTCCTCCTCCCGCCGCAGAAAAGGGATCGCCCCCGGCTGAGTCTCCGGCCGCCGAGTCGGAGAAGCCGGCCGAGGCCCCCCCTGCGGAGCCTCCTGCGGAGAAAACGTCGGCCGAAGCGATTCCGGACGAGGACGATCAACTTCTCCCCGAACTTGAAACAATGCCGGTTCCAACCGTTGACGAGCTGTTCAAAGAGCCGGTCGACTGGATCGTCGTGACGCAGCGCGATATCGAACGGGCGCTCGCCGTGAAGCTGATTTCACCACGCCCCGACACGATCGCAAAGATGCAGGCCGCCATCGAAGCAAGCAAGAAATGGCCCCGCCCCGAAAAGGAAGAGGACCAGTACAAGCAGCGCGAGGAAAAGGAAAACCTCAACTGGCTGACGGTGCATCTGCCTGGCGAAGACGAAGCAGAGTACCAGCTCCCGCTCAAACTGATTCAGCGGATCATTTACCACGAAGATCTCGTCCTGAAACGAGCTGCGATCTTCATGGACGAGGGAAAGCTTCGTGACGCCTTCGAGCTCCTTTACACGCTGGAACGTCGGCTCCCGAACTGGCCGCAGCTCGCGGAAACGAAGAATCGCCTGATCTTTCTCGAAGCGGAAGCGGCATTCGCGCGGAATGAAACCGAATCGGCCCTGGCTTATCTCGAGGAGTTGCATTCGCGGAATGCGGGCTATCCGCAGCTTCGATCGAAGCTTGGCCAGGTCGCCGACCGCCTCATGTCGGATGCCCGGAAGGCCGACGATTTCCGACAGGCACGCCACTTTCTCTACCGCCTGGAACGCTGCGAGCCCAGGCACGACGTCGCCAAGCAGTGGCGCGATTCGCTCATTTCGGAATCACGCGGGTTCATGGAAAAAGCGCAGGAGCAGGCCGGGTCCGGCGCGCATGACGAAGCGACGACATCGATCGATCGCTCCGCCCGGATCTGGCCCGCCTTGCCGGGGCTTGCCGAAGCGCATCGCCGTCACGCGAATCGGTTTCAGCGTTTGAATGTCGGAGTCATCCGGCATTCCGGCGAATCGACACCCTATTTCCTGCCGACCGCGGCCGACGAGCGTGAGCTGAAACTGACCCGCTTCCGGATTTTCGAAGTCGACAGCATCGACGATGCCACACACTACCGGACTCCCCTCTTCGAAAGCTGGACACCGATCGACCTCGGTCGAAGGGTCGTCTTTTCGCTCCGGCCGAATCGTGCGATCTGGGAATCGAAGCCTCTCGTCACCGCCGGCACCATCGTTTCCGATCTTTCCGATCGGATCGACCCGCGCAGCCCACGACACGACGAACGCCTATCGCACTTTATCGATTCACTCACCGTCCGATCGCCGTTCGAGTTTGAGGTTCGCTTCACGCGCGTCCCGGTGCGCACCGAACCGTTGTTCCGCTTGTCCATCGAAGCGACGTCGACGGCCGCTTCGAGCCACAAGGAGCCGCAGTCGGTTCCCCCCCGCGAGATTCTCACGCGGAGATTCGAGCGGCAGAGCCGAAACGACGGGCTGGTCTCTTACCGCCGCACCATTCCTCAGCCCGATCAGCTCGCGGAGTACAACGTCGCGGAGATCGTCGAGCAGCGTTACGACACTCACGAGCGCGCGCTTCAGGGACTTATTCGCGGCGATGTATCCGTACTCACGGAACTACGTCCCTGGCAGTTGAAGCAGATTCAGGACGACGATCGATTCTTCGTCCTCCCGTATGCCGTCCCGACGACGCACGTGCTCCAGTTCAATCCGCAAAGCAAAGCGGGACGCAGCCGCGAGCTTCGGTCTGCAATCGCGTTCTCCGTGGATCGGGAACGGCTTCTCAAGGGTATAGTTCTCCGGGATGAAGCCGCCAACGCCGAAAGTTACCTTACGAGCGCACCCTTCAGCCGCAAAAGTCCCGCCTACAATCCGCTCGTTGTGCAGCGCAAATCCGACCTGACGGTCGCTCTCGCACTTTCGCTCGCCGCGAAGAAGCAGTTCCAAGGCGAGATTCCGACGCTGAAAATGGCCTGCGTCCCCGATCCGATTGCCGTCGAAGTCTGCCGGCAAATGATCGCACAGTGGAAACGGATCGGACTCAACGTCGAGCTTGTAACCGAGCCGAATGAAAAGGGAGTCCAGTGGGACATCGTCTACCGGACCGTCCGAATGGAAGAGCCGCTCGTCGAATGGTGGCAGTTCATTGCACTCGACCGCGCTCCGTCCATTGAAGCCATTGCACACCTCCCCGACTGGCTCCGCCGCGAGCTGATTGAACTCGAGAACGCGGGGGACTGGAACACCGCCGTCACGCTGCTGCGCGATCTGCACCGCGATCTGTACGCAGAAATCGAGTACGTCCCTCTCTGGGAACTCGACGATTATTTCGTCGGCCGGAAGAACATCCGCGGATTCGCGTCATCACCGCTGCATCCCTACCAGAACGTGGAGCGGTGGGTCGTTCAGTCCTGGTATCCGACGGACGCTCCTGAACCGACCCGCCCTGCAGCAGCAGGAGCGAAACAGGCGAGCGCGGGAGCAGCACCATGATGCACATCCCGACGGCCGCAGCTCTGCTCTCATGCGCCACCCTGTTCACGCTTGTGCCGATGACCGCATCCGCCGACGGCGAAAACCCGCCGGCAGCTTCGACCTCGGAAACGTCCGCCGTGAAAACTGCGACGCCGGCAGAAGCAGCGTCGACCGCGCCTGCGGCGCTTCCCGTCGCGCCCGGTCTCCAGCCGTATCGGATTCGCGCGTGGGTGGCGTTTGAACCGGACCCCTCGTTGACGCCCCAGTTTCAGGAGGCTGTTCGCGCAAGAATCTCCGTTCGGCTGGCGACGATCTTCGGCGCCACCACCGATTTCAGCGAGGGAATCGAGGTGCTTCCCGCTCCGTGGCTTGCGCCGATGTCACGCACCGGACTCCTGCGACTTTCCGAAGAGCGCATTCGCTCCGAAGCGGGAACGACTCCGATCGACAAAGGGTTCGTCATCGTCGTGGCTCGAGACGGCTCGCGCCTCACGCTCGTCGGGCGCGAATGGGATGCGTCGCGCCGTTCGCTCGGGGAGGCGGCAACGTTCGACGTCTGGAACCGCGACTCCGTTGCCGATTCCGCCGCCGAGCTGCTGTATCGACTCTTCCAGCCGATCTGCATGATTGAGAACGTCGAGTCGGACACGAAGAAGGCTCGTATCACCATTCGGGCCGGAGCGCTTCCCATGGGAGAGCCGGACCGAAAGCTCCTTGCTCCGGGGGACGCGCTTGTCACCTTTCTCCGCTACTTCGACAAGCAGCAGGAACTCCGGTCGGTGCAGCCAATACCCTGGACTTACCTCGTTGTCGATGAAATCGATGGCTCGCGGGCTCATTGTTCGCTCGTGTCGGGCATTCGCGCCCCCCTCGGCACGAATCGGAGGCGGCGCGTCGAATCGTGTGCCATCCGCCTCAAGCCGACGTATTCCGAATCTGAACTGAGGCTGCTTCAGGCGAATTCGTCGAAGCCGCTCGGCGCGCATCGGGTCATCGTCACGCCCCGCACCGCAAAATCCGAAAAGACGAACGACGCGCCGCTGCTGACTCTCATGACCGACCGAGACGGACGTTTCCAGCTCCCGGCAGATCCGCAGAATCCGGTCGTCTGGATGACGATCCGCAGCGGCGAGGCCCTGCTCGCGCACGTGCCGTACGTTCCGGGAACGGAGCGCGAATCGGTAATGCAGATTCCGGACGACGCGCTCCGCCTCGGCGTGGAGCGCGAGCTGGACCTGCTGAAAGGTCGGCTGATCGAAGCTGTCGCCCAGCGCGCAACAATTTCGACGCGCGCCCTCGCGGCGGCCCGGACAGGCAACGTTGAGGACGCAAAAAAGATCCTCACTGAAATCGACAACCTGCCGAAGCTGGCAGAGTTCGAATCGCAACTGACGGCTATCCGTATTCCCGCGGTCGAGATGGCGCAAAAGCGGAAAGACCGGCTCGGCGAGGCGCGCATCAAGCGGATCAGCGATCAGGCTGCCGATCTCATCCGCCAGTATCTCGCGGATGATAGAGTCCGCCGTGTCCGTGAAGAAGTCGACCAACTGGTTGAAGCGGCGAAGAACCCGCCCCCCGCGAAACCCGCCGGGAAGACGAAAGCGCGCGCGAAGGGGGCGCCGAAGTCCGCGAAGTAGCTTTACGGACCGGAAGAAGCTCCGATCTTCCCGGACGAGAACCCCAGCCGCCGCTCCGACGCGCGGACGGTCATCGAAGAAAAAGTTTGTAAACCGGGTTCGTCGTTTCGTCGACGCAGCGATAGCCGAGGCTGTCGATGAATTCGCGGAAGTCGGACAGTTCATTTTCCGGCACCTGGATACCGACCAGAATGCGTCCGTAGTCGGCCCCCTGGTTGCGATAGTGAAACAGACTGATGTTCCAGCCGGGATGCATGCCGGAGAGAAACCGCATCAGCGCCGCCGGACGTTCGGGAAACTCGAAACGGTAAAGCTGCTCATCGCCGCTCAGCCGACTTCGCCCGCCGACCATGTACCGCAAATGTTCTTTGGAAAGTTCGTCGTCCACCAGATCCAGCGCAGCGAACCCCTGCGACGCGAGCGCCCTGCGGATTTCCGGAACCTCCCCCCGATTGCTGATCGACAGACCGACGAGAACGTGTGCTTCTTGTTCGTCGGAAATGCGATAGCTGAACTCCGTCACGTTCCGATCGCCGATCGTTTCGCAGAGCCTGCGGAAACTTCCCCGCTCTTCGGGAATCGTCACCGCGAACAGCGACTCCCGTTCTTCGCCCGCCTCCGCGCGTTCTGCAACGAAGCGCAACCGGTCGAAATTCATGTTCGCGCCGCACGCGATCGCCACCAGGCTTTCCCCGCGGAGG
>JBFWWA010000211.1:0-7682 GCA_050246455.1 Planctomycetaceae bacterium | reverse complement strand
TCGATTCCGGACTCGACGCATACACACAATTCTCGATTCGCCGATTCAACCGCGTCGACCGGGTCGCTTCGGAAACCACCGTCATTCCAGTGATCCCGGTGCAGCATTTCGACGCGACGTTGCGCGAGAAAGTCGAATTCGAGCTGATGCCGGAGATCGATTTCGGCGAACTCGAAGCCGAGCAGACTGATCTCTCGATGGATCTCGATGCGATCTTCGAGCTCATCATTGACCGACTCGAAGAGTCATCGGCTTCCAGCCGGAACAACGGCGAGGTTCCGGCAGCTCCTCAAAGTGAAACGCCGGGCCCCTCGGACAAGCAGGCAACTCCGAAACGAGCGAAGGCCGAGCCGCAGCAATCGAGCGATGAGAATCTCACAACAGCCGAGACCGTTTCCGAACGGCTCGATGCGCTTGACGACCTTTTTGCGGCTATCGTCAACGAGGACCTGGCGAATACCGAGCTGGCGTCGAACGTCGAGCGAATGACCCCGGAGCAGGAAGCGATCGTCACCGCGCTGATTACTGTCGCCGCCGCCGCTCCTGCTGCCGGAGCAATTGCGGCCCATGCAGTGGCCGCGAAAGATGACGCGGAATCGCGGAAGCATCTGCTCCCGAACCGCTGATCGTTCCGAACGCCGCTCTTTCGAAAGATGAGCAGCGGCCGTTGCTCCATCGTGTTACAATCGATGCCGAATCCCTGGGGTTCGTTGCGCCGTCGATTGCGCCCTTCGAGTGGCTGCGCATCGCGGCATGGTCCCGCCGTCATTCCCGCCGCGGAGGCATCCGATGCATCACGATTCGAACGTGACTTCCAGCAGTTCTCTCACGCGCCGCGGCTTCCTGGCGGCGACGACCGCGGTCGCCCTGTCGTCGAGCCGGTCCTCATTTTCCGCCGATGATGCGAAGCCGGTTCGCGGCCTGGAGCCGGCCGAGTCCGCCAAGGCGCCGGTGCGTGTCGCCGTGATGGGAGTGAACGGGCGCGGCAGACAACTCATCTCGAATTTCATGCACTTTCCGGAAGTCGAAATTACGCACATCTGCGACCCCGACAGCAGCACGATTCCGGAAGCGGTGAAGCTGGTAACCAATGCGGGCCGCAAGGAACCGGCTACCGTCGCCGATTTCCGGACATTGCTCGACGGCGACAAGATCGATGCGCTCGTGTGCGCTGCCCCAGACCATTGGCATGCACTCGCGACGATTCTCGCCTGCCAGGCCGGCAAGGACGTCTATGTGGAGAAGCCCGCGTCGCACAACATCATCGAAGGTCGCCGCATGGTTGAGGCGGCCCGTCGATACAACCGCACTGTGCAGGTCGGCATGCAGCGCCGGAGTTCCGAGGAGCTGATGACGGCGGTCGAACGGGTCCGGAGCGGAAAGCTCGGTGACGTCCACTTCGCCCGCGCGTGGATTACGAGTGTTCGTCCGAAGATCGGGCGCGTTGCCGTTTCCGATCCGCCGTCGAATCTCGATTTCAGTTTATGGGCCGGTCCCGCCGTCGATCCGAAGTACAAGAAGAATCTCGTCCCGTACCATTGGCATTGGCGGTGGCTTTACGGCACGGGCGAGTGCGGCAACAACGGAATCCACGGACTCGACGTCGCACGCTGGGGACTCGGCGTCGACGCGCCGGAGTTCATCACCAGCGGCGGAAACAAGTATTACTTCGACGACGACCAGGAAACTCCCGACACGCAGGTCGCTACATTCGACTTCGCAAAGGCCGCGATTCAATGGGAGCATCGGACCTGGTCGAAATACGGACTCGAAGGAGACGATTTCGGCGTCGTTTTCTACGGGACGAAGGCAACGCTCGTCATCGCCGGAAACGGATGGAAGATCTACGAAGGGAAGAAAGTCGTCGAAGAGAACCCCGGCACCAGCAGCACCGATTGGCAGCTGAATCACGTCCGCAATTTCCTCGACTGCCGAACGACGCGTGAACTGCCGGTCGCCGATATCGAAATCGGCCATCGCAGTACGAGCCTCTGTCACCTTGCGAACATTTCGTGGCGGACTCGTTCGACCGTTCGATTTGACGGCGCAGCGGAAACGATCGAAAGCAACCCCGCGGCAAGCAACCTGCTGGGACGCGAATACCGGAAAGGGTTCGAGCTGCCGGACATCAGTTGACCGAACCGATCAAAGGCTTTGCTCCAACTGTAGCGGCACAACGGCATGCGCCGGTTGCGCGGCCTTGCCGACACCCCGAAGTGGGCGAGTCGACACGGCGGTGCGCGTCGTGCGGGATCCGGGTCTCACGCACATTCTGAAGATTCTGACCACAATGCGTCCGGAACCCCTGCGGATCCCGGGCAGCGTGTCGCAACGCGTGAATCGAATGGCCTTTAGTCGGCTTCCCGGCCGATTCACTGATCGTTCGAGGCCTCGACAGCCGGTTGCGACCTGATGTCGCGCAAGGAGATCGGACGGGCACGCATGACAGATTCGCGAGTGGACGTCCTCCGTGAACTGCGCCTCCGAAACTGGGCGCGGGCAAATTATGTTCCGTCCGACGAACGAAAGCCGACCTGGCATCCGATCGTCCTCGACGAGATGAGCCGACGCGATTGCGAGATGGAAGAGATCGCCACGGTCAGCAGGGCGGGCTCCCGGTACGTGCCGCTCGCTCCGATCGAGCAGCCGATTCTCCACGAAGCGCATCCGGGCGTTCCCGACCCGAAGCTGCTGCAACGAGTCAGCCCATCCGAACTCCGCCGCGCCGCGGAAAGCCGTCGATGAGTTTCTCCGCTTCTGTTTTTCCCGCCGGCGCCCTCCAGACCATCCACTGCCTTGCAGCTTCGTCCGTCGAATGGCATATTCCGAGAGTCGACGGATCACCGCTTTGCTGTTGCTGTACCGGAAATGCACCGCTGCAAGCCAAGTGCATGCACTTGAGTGCGCGGGAGTTCTCCCGCCGCATGAGACGCGGTTCTACGAGCTCGATTCATGGATGACCAACAGGATCTCATCGTCAACCAGGACGACTTCGAAGATCTCTGCGCGCACATTCGGAAGTCGGGCATTGTCGCATTTGATTCCGAGTTCGTCTCCGAACACACGTACCGTCCCGAGCTCTGCCTGCTTCAGATCGCCACGCGGGAACGCTGCGCTGCCGTCGACCCCTTCGAGGTGAAGAATCTCGAGAGCTGGTGGAAGCTGATGGCCGACGAGGGAGTGACCGTCGTCGTTCACGGAGGCCAGGCGGAAATCCGCTTCTGCCTCGTGCTCGGCAACCTCAAGCCGTCCCGCATCATCGACGTTCAGCTGGCCGAGGGGCTGCGCACGCGCAGCTACCCGCTCGGGTATTCGACACTTGTCTCCCGCGTCCTCGGAACGCGGGCGCACGGCCGCGAGACCCGCACGGACTGGAGGCAGCGTCCACTTTCCCCCGACCAGATTGCCTACGCCCTCGACGATGCGAAGCATCTCCTGCCGATCTGGGACAAGCAGAGGAATTCGCTGACGAAACTGAAACGGCTCTCCTGGGCGGAAGCCGAGTTTCAGCGGATGGTTGACGAGCTCGAAGCGGAGATGACGCGCGAGCCGTGGCGAAAGCTTCCTGGAATTCACCGGCTCTCGCCGCGCGAGTTCGCTGTCGCCTGCGAGATTTCGGTCTGGCGAGAACGGGAAGCGGAAACGCGCAACCGGCCGGTTCGTCGGATGCTGCGGGACGATCTCATCATCGAGCTTGCGCGCCGTCAGCCGCGCTCTCCGAAGGACCTTGTCGCCACGCGTGACATGAACCGTTCCGATTACAAACGAGTCGCGCCCGATCTGATTCAGTGCGTCGAAAGGGCCCTTGCCATCCCGAGTGCACAGCTCCCGGAGCCGCCGAAGCCACTTGCCGTCGAAGCCAATGATGACGAGCATGTCATCGGCCAGCTTCTCGGCATCGCGCTCGCCAACCGGTGCGCTGAGCTGAACGTCGCGAAGGGACTCGTCGCAACGAGCGCGGATCTGCGGCACCTTGTTCGCTGGCATGTTTATCACGACCGGAACGGAACGGCGCCGCGCCTGACGGAAGGATGGCGCGCGGAAATGTGCGGCGACCTGCTCACCGACGTGCTGGACGGAAGAATCTCGATGCGCGTCGCCGATCCGGAATCGGATCACCCGCTCGTGTTCGAGCGAAAGAATTGAAGGTCGCCTGCCGAAATCGCGCCGGTGTGCAGCGCCGAGGCGACAAGCACGCCGTCGACTCCTGAAGGACAGATCGCCCGGATATCGTCGCTGTTTCGCACGCCACCACCGGTCATGATCCGCAGCTTCGGGTGACGCGTACGCAACGTACGGCAAAGTTCCGTCGTACCGATCCCCGCGCCAACTCCGACGTGCGTGAGATCAAGCACGATCATCCGCTCGATTCCGGCCTCCACCGCGCTGCTTCCGATCTCGACAGGGTCGGCCCGCTTCCATTGATCGGATGCGATGAGCGGCCGCCCGTCGATGAGATCGAGACTGAAAACGACTTTTTCCGGGCCCAACGTGTCGCACAGAGCACGAAGGTGATCGGGCCCGGGAGAGGTTTCGAGAGCCGCGATCACCGATGTCGCACCTGTCGACAGAACCGCGACCGCTTCGTCGGTATCGCGAATCCCGGCATCCACCAGCAGAGAAAACCCTGCATCGGCAAGCGCCCGATAGAGTTCATACCGCGGGCGCGCATCCTGAATTCCATCGAGGTCCGCAACGTAAATCTTCGAAAGTTTCAGTTTGTCACGAAATGCATTGGCGACATCGATCGGATCGGAACCGTCAACGAGTGCACTTTCGATCGGCCGATACTCCGACCTTCTTCCCCCCACGCCGCGCACGACGACACCGCCGAGGACGTCGATGACCGGGATAATTTCCATGGAGCGGGGGACCTTCCGGAATGGACCAGCGGAGGGAGCGAAGTGCCGCACTGTGATGTCGGTGCAAGGTCTTGCCTGTCGCGGGAATCTTCCCAATAATCGCCGGAGCGGCAATCCGCTTGCAACCGTCCTCGAGGAGACGGCGATGTCAGACGCTTCGGCAGGCACTTCCGCAGGGGCGATTGTACCGCCGTCGCGTCGCCGCAGCAGAAAAGTCGCGCGGGCGATTTTCATTTACGTCTTTGTCCCCTACTTCGGACTCACTGCCATTCTCGGAAGTTTCCAGCGTCGACTCATCTACCTCCCCCGAGCCGTCTCCGATCTGACCCCGGAACAGGCGGGACTTCCGCGGGGAAAAGTGCATGCGATTTCGACCACAACCGAGGACGGTTTACGTCTCAATGGCTGGCACATCCTGCCGGATGGGAAGACAGCCGACGATCACGGCGATTGCGATCGCGAGCTTGAGGACGGCGGCTACGTCGTTTTGTACTTCTACGGCAACGCGGGGTCGCGCGTGCGGCAAGTGCAGGACGTGCGGGATTTCACCTCGCTGGGCTGCCACGTCTTTCTTTTTGATTACCGCGGATACGGAGACAATCCCGGCTCACCGAGCGAGACCGGCCTTGCCGCCGATGCACGGGCCGTCTGGAAGTACGCCGTCGATGAGCGCAAGCTTCCTCACGATCGCATTCTCCTCTTCGGACAATCTCTCGGCGGTGCGGTGGCGACGCGGCTTGCCGAGGAAGCGAGCCGGCAGAAAACTGCACCGGCGGGGCTGATTGTCAACGCGACATTCTCGTCACTGACCGACGCTGCTCAGTGGCACTACCCGTTTCTGCCGGTGCGCCTCGTGCTCGTCGATCGATATCCGTCGACCGACCGGATCGGGAAGGTGACGTGCCCCATCCTCGTGATGCACGGCGACAAGGACGACATCGTCCCCATCGCGCAAGGACGGAAATTGTTCGAGAGCGCGCCCGCACAATCGGAGAACGGAATTCCAAAACGCTTCGTCGAGTTTTCGAACGTCGGGCACAACGACGTCTCGCACGTCCTCCTCAGCGGAGCGGTGAAGAGTTTTCTCGCAGAGATCGAGAAAGTGAAATAACGGACCTGCTCTCCGAGCAACCCGAAGAGAACAAATCAGTAAGCCAGGAATCTCAATACGCGTTTAAGAACGAGATCAGGGCGATCCGCGACGCGAAGCTGCAGGGCCATCTGCGGAATCAATATCACTCACACCCATTTCTTCGTACGCGGGATGTTCTCATCGCGAACACCCATCCGCAGCAGAGAGACTTCAAGCGGCGTAAGCCGGCTGTAGAGCTCGACCTCGATCAGGAAATGATCGGGGACCTTCGGATCGGGAGTGTGACCCCGAACCACGCCGCGCGCTTCTTTTCGAAACCGCTGCACGAAGTTGCGCAGCTTCAACTGGATCTGCTCGTTCTGAGGAAGTGTCTGTGGAAGTCGAACGAGGAGTTTGTTCGTCGCCACCTCGCGCACCATGCCGCGGATGCCGTTTCGCATGGCATCGGAATCGCGGATGACCAGCGCGCGGGAACCGAGTGTCGAGTATCCTTCGGACGTACCACCGGGGGGTGGCGGTTGCGGTTCGTCAGTCATCGCAGACTCCGGGTCCGAACGGGGAACTCATTTTTTGAGGAGGCGCAGCTTCACTCTGATCAGCTCGGGCGGGATGTTTCGCGTCCGAGTGCAATGATTGCTCGTTCCCCAAGCGGCCCGCTACGGTGAGAATACTAATGTTCGGGGAAATCGTCGACCTTTGTCTGACGTGGCGATAATCCGCCGGGAAAATGAACGGTTCTGCAATCCTACTTCACAGAATGAACCGTGTCAGATCTTCGTTCTGCGCAATCGGGTCGAGCTTTTCGTGAACGTACTTTGCGTCGATACTCACGCTCGATTTGCCCGGGGTCGGCGCGTCGAAGCTGATTTCCTCCAATAACCGCTCCAGCATGGTGTGCAGCCGTCGCGCGCCGATGTTCTGCGTTGTCTGATTCACGCGAAACGCAATTTCCGCGAGCGCTTCGATTCCGTCCTTCTTGAATTTGATTTTGACGCCGTCGGTTGAAAGCAGCGACTCGTACTGTCTGGTCAGCGATGCCGTGGGCTCAGTCAGAATCCGAATGAAGTCGTCGCGTGTCAGGTCGCTCAACTCGACGCGAATGGGAAACCGCCCCTGGAGTTCGGGCATGAGATCCGACGGCCTTGTCCGGTGGAACGCCCCCGCCGCGATGAACAGCATGTGGTCGGTCTTCACCTGGCCATAGCGCGTCTGCACCGTGGTCCCTTCGACGATCGGCAGCAGGTCTCGCTGAACCCCTTGCCGGCTGACGTCGGGTCCACGCCCTTCCTCCGGGCCGCAGATCTTGTCGATCTCATCGAGAAAGACAATCCCCCCCTCCTCGGCGAGCTTGCGCCCTTCCTCTTGAATGGCATCCTTGTCCATCGCCGCTTCAATTTCCTGTTCGAGCAGGATCCGGCGCGCGTCCGCAACTTTCACTTCGCGACGCGAGTTCTGCTTCGGCATGATCTTCTCGAACATGCCCTGCAGATCGAGGTCCATCTGTTCCATGCCCATGTTGGAAAAGATCTGCACCGGCGATGAACGCTGTTCAATCGAGAGCTCGATCGGCTTGTCTTCGAACTCCCCGGCACGGAGCTTCTGCCTCAGCTTTTCCCGTGTTCGCTCGTGCCGTGCTGCGCCATCTCCCTGCTCGCCTTCTTCGAGTTTCAATTCCGGCGCGGGGAGAAGCAGATCGAGAAGTCGTTCTTCAACGCGCTGCTTCGCTT
>JBFWWA010000210.1:0-7691 GCA_050246455.1 Planctomycetaceae bacterium | reverse complement strand
GGTTTCGCTTGTAAGCCATCGCCGACGAGCCGATCTGCTTTTCTACACACGGCTCTACGATTTCCTACCGGCTCTGCAGAATGCGGAGGTCGGTCCCGGCCTTGTGGCACGACTGCCCGACGCCGCCGAGCGCACCGAGAATCTGCGCATCGATTTTCCGCGAGTACGTCTGACCGGTAACCGGATACGAAACCTCGAAACCCATCTTTTCGGCAACGCGACGGTCGAGCTCTTTGACCTTCGAGCCGTCATTGTCAAAGAGAGCCAGAAAGCTCGCCTGCGTGCCGGTCGTTCCCTTCACGCCGCGGAATTTGAGAGACGCGATCCGATGCTCGATCTCTTCAAGATCGAGAACGAGGTCGTAACACCAGAGCGTGGCGCGCTTGCCGACGGTCGTCGGCTGCGCCGGCTGAAGGTGGGTGAAGCCGAGGCAGGGAAGTTCACGGTACTGCACTGCGAACCGGGCGAGACTGTCAATGACCGCAACGAGTCGCCTCTGGACGAGCTGCAGGCTCTCCCGCATCAGGATGAGGTCGGTGTTATCGGTGACGTAACAGCTCGTCGCCCCGAGGTGGATAATCCCTCCCGCGCCGGGGCAGCGATCGCGGTAGGTGTGAATGTGCGCCATCACATCGTGGCGCAGGTCCTTTTCGTACTTCGCGGCGAGATCGAAATCGATGTCGTCGACGGCGTTCCGAAGCTCGTCGATCTGCGCCTCGGAAATGTCGAGACCCAGCTCTCTTTCGGACTCCGCCAGGGAGACCCAAAGGCGCCGCCACGTGGAATGGATTCGCTGGGCCGACCACAACGTGCTCATTTCCGTTGATGCATAACGGCTGATGAGCGGGTTTTCGTAGATCCCTTGACGCGACATGTTTCGGTTCGACACAGTAACGCTTTCCGATGGAAGATCTGAGGCCGGCTGATTCCTGACGGCCCTGCGGCCAAGTCCGCCCGATGAACAGAACTCCATCTTAACGCATCACCCGACTGCGGGAAATTGACCGAAACGCGGCCGATTTTCCCGGCGAATTTCAGAAGTGAGAATTGCGATGGGCAGCCCGTTGGAATCGTTGATCGCGACCGGTACGAAACTCTGGCTCGACAGTGTCGATCCGGAGCTCGTTGAACTCAACCGAAAGCTCGGCGCAACCGGCGCAACTTCGAACCCCATCATCATCGCGGATCTTCTCAAGACAGGCCGATTCGATTCGTCGATCAAGAGCTTGATCGAAAAGGGGCTCGACGATGATGCCATCGCCTGGCAGATGACCGACCAGCTGGTCCGCCACGCGCAGGAAGCGTTCGCCGACGTCAACCGCCGCACGAAGGGGGATGACGGCTACGTGAGCTTCGAGCTCGATCCGCTGCTTGAAGATCCGTCGTGCACGCTCTCTGTGGAAGAGAAGGCGGCGCGTTACATCGAGCTTGGCAAAAAGTGGGCTGAGGGGCACACAAACCGGATGATCAAGGTGCCGGCGACGCCCGGGGGGCTCGCGGCGCTCGAAGGACTTGCCGCCGCCGGTATCACGCTCAATGTCACGCTCCTCTTCACCAAGCGTCAGTATGAAATCGCGCGCGATGCAATCTGGCGTGGTGCGCAGAAGCGGAGATCGCTCGACGGCTTCAAGAGCGTCTACAGCATTTTCGTCAGCCGCATCGACGTTTACACCAAGCAGCAGATTCCCGAACTTTCTCCGGCGGCGCAGGGGATCGTCGGCATCGTGAACGCCCAGCGTCTCTGGCAGGAGAACGATCGCTTCTGGAAGGACAAGAACCTTTCGCTCAAGCAGGAATTCATTTTCGCGAGCACCGGTACGAAAGACCCGGCCGATTCGCCCGACAAGTACGTTGCGGCACTTGCGGGATCAGATATTCAGACGAATCCCCCCGCGACCAACGCCGCCATCCAGACTCTTTCCGGAAAAACCTTCACCCGAACTGTCGACAAACTTCCCGCGGCCGAAGTGCTCGCCGAAATCGACAAGAAAGTCGACTTCGCGAAGCTCGAGCAGACGCTGATGGACGAAGGTCTCAAGAAGTTCGCTGATCCGCAGAAGGCGCTCCTGAAACTGATCGCCGACAAGCGGAAGTCGCTGGGGTAGGCGAGCTTCAGCTGGTCAGGCATTCTGGTGAATGCGTTCCAATCCAAGTCGACGACTTGTCGTCGGTTGCGGCATGGGTTCGGGCGTTTCGTGCGATTTTCAACGCTCCGCCGAGCCGCGAGCGGGTGCGCGCCCTCCACTCGCTGGCGATCGGGGCGTAGAATGCGAGGACGACCAACGACTCCTCGTAGCCGAGCAGCCGATGCCGAATTTTGAATTTTCCAAGTGGGATGGTTCGCAGCAGTTCACGCCGCAGTCTGCCGACCGCATCTTCGACGAATTGAGCAAATATCTCCTCGATCACGGCGAAGAAGTGCTCGATTCGCTACTCGACTGGCAGGAGGAACATCCCGACGTCCTCGACATGCTCATCAAACGGGGGTACGTCGAGAAAGACGAGGAAGGGAAGTTCGTCGTCACACCGCGCGGCATTCGACGCGTCGAGAGCCGTGCGCTTGAAGAACTGTTTCAGATCGCCCGGAAGGATAAGCTCGGGAAGCACGAGACGGAATTCCGCGGTGCGGGACAGACGATGCACGAGGAGTCGAAGCCGTACGAGTTCGGCGACCCCGTCAGCAATCTGAACATGCACGAGACCCTCAAGAACGCGATTTTCCGACAAGGGGGTGGCTCGCCGGTCCACATCACCGAAGAAGATCTCGTCGTTTACGACACCGAGTACCAGACGTCGTGCGCGACAGTCGTCCTGCTCGATATGTCCGGCAGCATGGGGCGCTATGGAAAGTTCGGACAGGCGAAGCGGGTCGCGATGGCGCTCCAGTCGCTGACTCGCGCCCGATATCAGGGAGACTTCATCCAAGTCGTCGGCTTCTACACCTACGCGTCGCCGCTTTCGGAAAAGCAACTTCTCAACTCCGCTCCGAAACCGGTGAGCATTTACGATTCGCGCGTCCGGATGCGGATCAATCTCGACAAGCCCCCCGGTTTCGTGCCTGAGCATTTTACGAACATCCACGCGGGGCTGCAGTTCGCACGGCGCGTGCTCAAACGGCAGCCGGCTCAGAACAAGCAGATCATCACCATCACTGACGGCGAGCCGACGGCGCACATCGATGGACGCGATATTGTTCTGATTTATCCGCCGTCGGATCTCTCCGCCCAGATGACGCTTGCCGAAGCGAAGCGCTGCGCGAACGAAGGGTTGCATCTGTCGAGCTTCGCGCTCGTCGAGGACTATTTCTACCTCGGCCTCGTCAATTTCGTCGAACAGATGGCGCAGGTCTCGGGCGGAATTGCCGCCTACTGCAACGCGGACGATCTCGGCAACCTCGTCCTCGACAGCTTCATCGGCGGCCGCCGCAAACGCCGCGCGATGTAGCCCCGGCTGTTCCCCTCTCCCCGCAATGGGAGAGGGTTGAGAGTGCGCTCGTGCATCTTACGGAACACGATTACTTGCCCGGCCACCAGTTGTCGGCCATTGATTTAAGCGCGGCGAGCTTCGGCGCGTGTTCGTTGGCGCGGTCTGTCTTCTCGAACGGATCCGCGACCAGATCGAAGAGTTCCGGCTTCGCATTGTTGTCGGCCGGGAAGATCGCTTTCCAGTTTCTTTCAATGACCCAGCGATACCGCAGGCCGGGGGCGGCGTTGTCGATATCGGCGACGTCGTGTGCGAATATTTCGCCAAAGAACGTTTCACGCGTCGACTTCCCTCCCGAGTTCGCTATGTCGATAAGGTTCAGGCCCGTCATTTCCGCGGCTGTTTTCAAACCCGCGGCCGCAAGCATCGTCGGTGCGATGTCAATGCTGCTCGCGAGTGCTTCGTAGAGTCCCGGAGTGACGTGCTTCGGCCAGCGGACCAGAATGGGAGACCGAATTCCGCCCTCATACGGCGAATTCTTTGAGCGCGGTGCATACGGTGCTTTTGCGCGCTTTCCCGGTTCCTGCGGCGGTGCGATCCAGCCGTTGTCGGTCACGAACACGACGAGCGTGTTGTCGGAGAGTCCGCGACGGTCGATTTCGCCGAGCAGTTCGCCGCACGTTTCGTCGAACCATTCGCACATGGCGTAGTAGCGAATCACATTCTGCGGCAGCTTCAAGTCCTTGTAGTTTTTGAGGAATCGTTCCGGCGGGTTGTGGGGCGTGTGCGGCATGATCGGTGCGTACCAGACGAAAAACGGCTTGCCAGCCGTCGTGTCGAGGAAGTCAAGGATCGGCTTGAGTCCTTCGCGCCCGATCTTGAGACCAACGTCGCCGTGCCGCCCTCCGCGGGATGGGTCGCCGTGCGTCATTCCGGCGGTAAATCCTCCTTCCGCGAAGTTTCCTTCCCACCATTTTCCCGATTGAAAGCTGGCATAACCTTTCTGGCCGAGCATTCGCGGAATGGTCGGGATGCGGCGAATGTGCTTGAGCATCGAATTGCGATCGGTCCCCTTCGGCGGATCGTTGCCGCTGATGCGATGCTGGTGCGGGTATTGCCCGCTGATGATCGTGGCGAGGCTCGGCCGGCAGAGACTTGTCGGAACGTAGGCGCGCGGAAAGATCGCGCTTTGCAGGGCAAGCCGGTCGAGATGCGGCGTCCGCACCGTCTTGCTTCCCATGAATCCGAAGTCAGTCCACGCCTGGTCGTCACCCAGGATCAGGACGATATTCGGAGAAGTGGCCGCAGCGCCGAGCTCACCGGTTTCTGCACAGCTCAAGCCGATAAGAACCAGGAACAGAGTTGTCCAGCGCATGAATTCGCCTCGGAATGAGCGGAGTGAAGAGTTGTCTGAATTCTCGAAATATCGCAGTTTGCGACACACGCATCAACGAACGCGATTGAGTTGACACATTTTGAGAGGACCATTCTAATGATACACGCGATTTCGATGGCGACTGAACGGGAAATCGACGAGCCGCATTGCTGAACATTGTTTCCTGGATTGGGATTAAGTTCGCAGGCGCATGGGCAGGCGTTGCCGTCGGGCGTATCCAACTGGAACCGGAGAAAAATTCATGCGTAGGAACTGGCAAATGAGAGCGGCCGTAGTGTGTGGCCTGTTCACAGCAATCGCGATCCTCTGCTCCTCGGCCGCTCAGGTCGAAGCACGCCCGCAGTACAACACTGCCTGGCAGAAGAAGTATCCGGAAGTTGTGAAAGCGAACGATGTCAAGGAAAAGGTGAAGTGCGCGGTCTGCCATCCCGGCACGAAGAAAACTGATCGCAATGCCTACGGCAAGGCGATGGGCGCTGCTCTCGGCAAGAAGAACGAGAAGGACCCGAAGGCGATCGAAGCCTCGTTCATGAAGGCCGAAGGCGAGAAGAGCGAAACGGAAGGCAAGACCTTCGGCGACCTGCTGAAGGACAAGAAGCTTCCTGCGAAGATCGATCCGCCGAAGGAAGCGAAGTAGTCGTCGCTTCGAAAGCGATTCCCTTGCAATCGAACACAAGACCGCCTTCACCGGCGGTCTTGTGTTTTTGCGCACTTCCCATTGTGCCACAGAACCGTTTTGTCGCGGTCTCCTGACCGCAACACATCCGCCGACCGCAGGTCTCCTCCGTTCCAGATGCGACTTCCAGTTGGCTTGAGACCTTCGGTCGCGATGCGTGGCGGGGTCAGGAGACCGGCCACAACTGGGGAATCCGCTGCAACGAGCAGTTTCAGCTGGGTGCGAGTTCTTCCGGAGGAGGATCGGTTGTCTGCAGGTGGAAATCGACCACCAGCGGCAGATGGTCGGACGCCCGGCGTGAAAGATTCGTCCGTACAACCTTCGCGTGCCGGACTTCGATCGCGCCGCGAACGAACGCTTTGTCGAGCGAGCCGACCGGCATGTACGCCGGAAACGATCGGAAACGGGAGACGGGAGCCGTCACCTGAACAAATCCCGCCTCACTGAGACGATTCGCGGCGAGCGTGTTCCGCCAGTCGTTGGTATCCCCGATTAAGAGCGTTGGCACGCCGTTCTCGCGACTGAAATGCTGATGCTCGAGCAGCTGAGCGACTTGCCAGTGTCGTTCGCGCTCCGAGAGTCCCAGATGGCAGTTGATGAGCTGCAGGATTCCCTCCGGCGTCTCGACAACGACAACCTGGGCGCCGCGCGGTTTCTTCGTGAACTGACGCAGCGAAACCTGATGCCGCGATCGAAACGGCCAACGCGACAGAATCAGGTTGCCGTATCCTCCTTTGGTCAGGTGCACATTCATTTGAAACAGGCGTTCAGCGGCTTTGAAGTGGCTCGCCAGGAGCGCTGGCTGATCGTGAAACCTCGACCGGCGAACGTTGCGATCGACTTCCTGCAGGCAGATGAGATCGGGATTCTCGGATTCGATGACTTCCACCACGCGCTCGATCCGGTATCGGCGGTCACGTCCTCCGATTCCCTTGTGGATGTTGTAGGTCAAAACGCGCATGGAATGGTGGATTCAGCGTTCAGGCGTCAGGGATCAGCAATTCTCGCACCCGCAGTCTGGTTTCTGACGGAGCACGTTTCAAGCCGTGGCGAAGCGAAACGGGGCAGACGTCGAGTCTCCGTAATGCGGGTACCGACGACAACTCGTCAGCTGGGCCTCGATTTCCCGGCAGCCGGTAGTCCGCTGCCAATAGCCGCTTTTTCCCTGGGAAAAACCGGGCTGGACACGATTTGATCAATTCGTACAATCCCGCCTCTTCCGAATTGCCGGATTGCGGCCCGCACCGCAGGAAAGCATGACGGAACGCCTTGAGAAACGACCCGCATCGTTTCACTTCGGCAAGCATTTCCCGCAGGGAACCGGGCATCTCGTTCGGTTCCAACAATTCCGATCGCATACGAGGACCCGTCGCATGCACTCGAGCCACTGGCGCGCCCGCGCCTTGTGTGGGTTGACGCTTCTATTGTCGGCCGGCTGCCAGACTTATTCTCCGTACGGATATGGCCAGCCAGGAATGTACGCTCCGCCGGGCGGTATGATGCCGCAGCAGAGCTTTCCGGCTGCTCCGCCGGGAACGTATTCTTCGCCGGGCACTCTCGGCTCTCCTGCTCCCGCCCCGGCGATGCCTCAGCAGAATAACTTCCAGCCTCCCATCCAATCGAGCCCCGGCGGCGGTGGCAATGCACCGATGTGGGACGGGAATTCCACTGGCGGTGCGTCGAATTCGGACGGCCTCGTCCCGGCTCCGCATGGCGATCCGAACGACTTGCAGGGCTCTCCCGGAGCGTTCAACGAAAGAAATTCGCGACCGATGTTGAGCCAGGTCAGTGGCGAGCAAAGCCAGGACGCGCGCGAACTGGCTCCCGCCACGCATGAAACCGCGAGCGCCGAGCCCGAAGAACCGAACGGCCCCGATCCGTTCGAGAAGCCGGTCGAAATGGAAGCGGCAGCCACGGCAGCGGCACCCGTCACGCACGTCGCGGCGAGCGGTCCAAATCCTTACGATTATGACCGCGAAGGTTACAGCTGGCTTCGTGGCGTCGTCGACTTCGACGAAGAGTCGAGAACGTGGCATATCATCTACAACGTCAAGCCGTCGAAAGACGACAAGTTCAGCGGCGCGATCCAGCTTCTTCCCGATCCCGAGTTGAAGACCCTTCGTCCGAATCAGGTCGTGCATGTCGAAGGAGCGGTCGATTACAACCGTCTCGACGATCGCGGCAAGCCCCAATACC
>JBFWWA010000209.1:0-7718 GCA_050246455.1 Planctomycetaceae bacterium | reverse complement strand
TAGGCTGGATATTGCCGACGATGGGTCTGGATGCAGAAATCCGGCGGTGTGACGGGAATATTCCTGATCGTTGATGGATCATCATTTCAAGAGACCACCATGGATGAGAACTCCTGCGTGCGCGACCTGCCGGAGTTGGTGAAACGATACTCCGGACTCCTCTACCGCTATGCGTACCGCCTCAGCGGCTGCACTGCGGATGCCGAGGATTTGACCCAGCAGACGTTTCTGACCGCGCACCGGAAGCTCGATCAACTGCGCGACATTGAGCATGCCAAAGGCTGGCTATGTGCCATCCTGCGCACAACGTACCTGAAAAATCTCCGGAGCCGTCCGAAGACGCCCTCCGTCTCGCTGGAAAACATCGCAGATATTGAAGGAGAAGCAGCCGGCGACCCCGCCCTCGACTCTGAAGAACTCAATCAGATCCTCGGGGAGCTTCCGGAGGAGTTTCGAATCCCGATCGTTCTGTTTTACTTTCAGGATTTCTCGTACAAGGACATCGCCGATCAGCTGGACATTCCGGTTGGAACGGTAATGAGTCGTCTTGCACGGGGAAAACTGCATCTGCGTAAAAGACTCGCGACACTTCAATCTGCCGCGAATTGATAATCAAGGCATCAACCTCTCGCTCGAAGCGCTTGAGCGGGGGGAAGTCGAAGAGTGATCTCCATGGACTGCCGAACTGCGCTTTCGCTTCTCGAATCGGTACGGCCGGATACCGACGATCTGTCGTCTCCCGAACTGGTCGATGCAGCCGAACATCTCGCTCGCTGCGCAAAGTGTGAAGCGATCTTTCTGAAACGGCAGGCGTCGGACCGCAAGATTGGGGATTTGATGCGGAATGTCCCCGTTCCGGCCCATCTCGAGGAATCGCTGCTCCGGTCGGTTGAGGCGGCTGCCGGCAGAGAGCGCGTCCATATTCCCTCGCCGGTCGCGATGACGCGGACGAGTTCGCCCGCGCGGAATCGGGGGGCTCGCATCCGGTTCGTCGCGGCGGCCTGCGTCATTCTGCTTCTCGTTCTTGGTGGGTGGGGAGTCGTGCTGCTGACAGGCCCCGCAACTACGCTCCCGGAACTGTTTCAGGAACTGGCGGACGTCGGTCGCTGGAGCGCTCTTCCGGAATTCCATGGCGACCAGCAGCTCCTCTCCCTCCCCGATTCGAGCTGGGAAAGCGGCCTGGTCTGGTCTCAGGAACCGCCGCGCGGCCTACCGCGTGCTGCGGAAGCTCATCTTGCGGCGCTCCGTTCCTTCGAAGCGCCGGTCAGCCGGCACGATCGGCTGTCGGGAATACTTCTGGTCATGTTCCGCAGTTCGATTGCCTCACCCCCCGAGGAATCCAGCGGGATGCCATCGGCACCGGTCGATTACGTGGAGATCGCGGGACGGCAATACACCGTCGTCGCCTGGAGTTCGGGCGATTATCTCTACGTTTGCGGCGTCGAAGGGGGCGCAGACGCCCTCGAGCAACTCCAGCGAGCTCTCGAGCTTCCGCCTGCGTAATTGCGACCAGGAGAGCGGAATTGCTCCCTGATGCCGCATCCCCGGCACCATTGGCAGATTCTCGCTCAATTCGCCACCCGGAAGATCCGATACATCCGGTATCGGCAATTTCGTGCGCTGAATCCGTCCGCCGAACTTTGCCTATTTGCACCCCGGGCATTTATCGCCCGGGAAGCAGGTTCAACGGAATCAGGGGGGACGCGCTATGCGAAATCTAGTGACGGCTGCCGGATTGGCCGGACTCTTGCTTGTTGAGGCCCATGTCGGAACGGCAGCAGCCCAAGGTCCGGAAAGCACCGCTTACGAAGACAACACGGCCCAGGCTGCGACGCCGCGCCGTTCGTTTTCAGACCAGAACGTCTTTGAGCGGGCCAGCTTCGCGGCGCGAGAGCGGCAGTCGCGGCTCGAGTCACACAAGTGGCAGGGACACATCCCACTGAGACCGGTTTACCGCCCGCTCAGCTACTCCGATTACCCCGGCCATACCCGTGGACCGTGGGACCGTTACTTCGGATATCAGGCCTTTTACGGCCCGATCCGTCGCTGGTAGCGCGGTGGTCCGCGTGACGTGAGCAACCACTCAACGGAAGTCGATCGACTTCCGTTTTTCGTTGACGGAGATGCAGGCCGACTCGCGCCCAATTCGTATCGCGCAAGAAACGGTCGCCGCTCAATGATTCTGTCGAACCGATCAGAGAATTGATCGGACCTTGGCCAGAAACTCCGAGTTGTTCGGAAACCGCGCGAGAGTCTTGCTGAGCTGCTCCATTGCTTCGATCGGGCTGAGCGAAACGAGGCTGCGTCGCAGCATCGTAATGCTCTCCATCACTTCGGGATCGAGAATCTTCTCTTCGCGGCGAGTACCCGACAAGGTGATGTCGATCGCAGGCCAGATCCGCCGGTCGGCAAGGTCGCGGCTGAGGACCATTTCCATATTGCCGGTCCCCTTGAACTCCTGAAAAATCACTTCGTCCATTCGGCTACCGGTGTCGATCAAGGCGGTCGCAACGACGGTGAGCGAGCCACCTTCGTCAAACCGGCGCGCGGTGCCGAACATCTTCTTCGGGGTATCGAGCGCCTTTACGTCGAGTCCGCCGGACATCGTACGGCCGGTATTACCGACCCACTTATTGAACGCCCGCGCGGTGCGGGTGATGCTGTCGAGCAGAATGAAGACCTCGCCTCCCGCTTCGGCGATTCGCTTCGCCCGCTCGAAAATCAGCTGACTGGTACGGATGTGGCTTTCGACTTCGCGGTCCATTGATGACGCGATGACTTCGCCCCGCACATTGCGGCGCATCTCGGTCACTTCTTCCGGTCGCTCGTCGATGAGGAGCACCATCAGGTGCACTTCGGGGTGGTTCTGGCTGACCGATTCGGCAATCTGCTGCAGGAGCATCGTCTTGCCGGTGCGCGGAGGAGCGACGATGAGTGCACGCTGCCCCTTACCAATCGGCGTGAGAAGATCCATCACGCGCATGCTGATCGGCGCCGCACCGATTTCAAGCTTGATCTGTTCGAATGGATTGATGGCCGTCAGTTCGTCGAACAGCTTGATCTGCTGATAATCTTCGATGGAACGTCCGTCGATTGTCTCGATGCTGAGAAGCCGCGGCCCCTGTTGCTTGGTGCCGGGACCGACCTCGCCACGAATGAGAATACCTTCGCGAAGGCGGTGTTTTTCGATCAGCGAGCTCGAGACGAACGCGTCCGTATCCTGAGCCGCATAGTCTTTCTTCATATCGCGAAGAAAGCCGTAACCCTTCGGATGCAGTTCGAGGACCCCTTCGATCGTCCCCATGACTTCCTGGCCGTTCTGAGGCGCCATCCGTGCGCGCGGCGCGTGGCTTCGCCCGCGCTGCTGCATGTGGCCTCCCCCTCCTCCGCGGTGTCCGCCGCGGTGACCGCCGCCACCCCCCTGGCCTTCGTGAGAGCTGCCGTTGGAGCCGCGTCTGCGGCGACGACGGCGACGGCGACGACCGACTCCGGGTTCTCCCTCGCCCGAATCGCTGCGGGCACCGTGACGTGCACCGCCCCCGTTCGGCCGCCCACCCTCGGACGACTGTTCCCAGGCACCTTCCGACGATCCGCCGCCGGCCGAGTCCGAGTGAAGATCGAGTCCTTCCGCAAAGGAGTCGTCAGAAACGTCTTTGCCGGAAGCACCGGAACGATTTTCGGTCATACGCACAATCCGCCTCATTCAGGCAACGGAGGAAATGTTCCGGCATCGCTGCCGGAGCGCAATCAGACGTCGCGCAAAGAATTCGCTCGTGTTCAACGAGTGGCTCGCAACAATGATCTCTGCCTTGATCCGTCGGGCACGCCCTATCAGCGTTCGTTAACCCGACCAATCTCAAGTTCAGCGGCCAACCTTGGAGTCCGCGAACGACGCCTTTGTGCCGCGACCCCTACTCATTTTCGAATTCCAGCAACGTCGCTCCGGAACGGACAGGACTCCAAGGAATTCAGAGTCAATCTGAACGCGAGATACGACTCAACTGGTCAAAACCATGACCAGCTTCAGCGGGACTCGAAATTGAACGAGTCGAGACACGCAGTGTCCCCATAGCAGCAAGATTCCGACGCGGAATCCTGTACGGAACAGCCTGGTCACTGCGAAGAACGCCCCCGTGTATCACTCAATACGGGGAACAGCTTGCGATCGACTGCGTGCTCCCACCCGCGGGGGAAGCCAGAAGACCAACGAGCCGTTTCTTCATAGGATCCCCGGCAACTTGCTCAACGTTCCCGCTCAATGGTATTGCAGGTTTCGAGAGCTTTTCGGCCGAAGGATTTCAGGCTCCAAGACTACGTCTATGATAGCTTTCGCGTTGTCCCTGTCAATTCAACTCCGGCCGTTTTTGCGGACATCCGGAGACATTCCGCAAACTGGGTTCGAGCGAAAGATACCGGCAAATACGGTTATACCGGCCATCGGGGGACAGATTCCCCGGACTCCAGACACCCGTTGGCTACCGGAGTTCCGTTTCCTGAATCTTCTTCAAATTCAGGACGTGCTTCGTTCGGGCATATCGGTGCGGCGAAGATTTGAATCGGTCGCGATTCGCCGAACTCACGAAGAAGTACAATTCGTTGTCGTAGTACACTCCGAATCGCGTATCCCCAACGACCGCCCGGTCGCGGTCTTCCAGGATCACCGGGTCGCATCCGAGCAGCTGCGGCGCATAACGTTCCGGCGCGGACTTGAACTCGGCGAGTTCCGCTGCCGACGCCATGTGATAAACAATCCCTTTGTGCTCGGCGGAGAACTCGCGGCTCCCCTTGGTCCATCGCTTCTCGTTGGCCAGGGCGACAGGACTGAAGCCTCGTAATCCGAGTGCCCATTTCGGCCGTGCGACCGGCATCGCCTCGTCGGCCGTGAAGTCCGGAAGAATCCCGTTCGGAGCAACCGGCGTCTTGTCTTGCGGCGCAGGTTTGGGAGCTGGATCGGCAGGCGACGTCTGCTTGGCTGGTGCGCTGCTGCCGGCGATGTGCGTCTTCTGCGAGCGGTTGATCCGCGCGTCGACTTCCGCGAGTCGAGCGAGGTAGTTCTTCTGATCCATGTACGCGCTCGAGCGTGCGAGGATCGCTCCGTCGTGGCTGAGGATCAAATCGCTCGGAAGCGATTCGATCTTGAACCGGGTCACCAGATCGCGATTCTGATCGCTGTCGATCTTGACCGCGATGAATCGCCCCTGAATCTGCTTCTGAAGGGCCAGGCTGCCAAGGGTCTCGTGTTCCATCCGTTTACAAGGCCCACACCACTCGGCATAGAAATGCACAAGTAGCGGAAGTCCCTGCTGCTTGGCCTCGGCCTGGGCGGATTTGAAATCGGTTCTCCATGTCGGAGCCGCTTTCACACCCGCGATTGCGTTGGTCGGTGGATTTCCCGCGGCCAGCGCCGGCATTGCAACGGAGCAGCAAAGAATCAAACAAGCGACAGCAAACCCGCTTCGCGAAGGCATGGTAGGACCCCGCTGACGCGTCGACCGGGTCGGCAATACGTTCTGAACGCTGCCGAACGACTCGGAAATCCGACGCATTGAGCTGCAGTTCGCGGACCTGAACTCCGTTTCCGCTGTGCAGCGAACTAGCCGCCGACTTTGGCGGGCCTGACAGAAGACAACCGTCCGGATAATTATCGGCTCGCGGAAAGGTTGCGGATTGGGGGATGTGGAGCAGATCGGTTCGAGCGTGGGGAATTCCCGTTCAAGGGGACGAAACTGCCGGAAATCGAAGTCGACCGGCAGGCACAGCTTCCCTGACCGGCAAATCCTGCCGGTTGCCCGATCGTTACCAGTGGAGAGGGCCCGCTGCGGGATCCTGCCCCTTCTGCCACTCGGACTCGACGGACGACCAGGCATCGCCATCTGCAGGCTGTGCTGCGACCCGGTCCCCCGTCGGCGTTTCTCGGACAGGCACACCGGCCAGTTTCAGAAAATTCGCGAGCAGCCGATGCCCGGAATCGGTCAACACGGACTCAGGATGAAACTGCACACCATAGGTTGGAAACGTCCGATGCTCGATCGCCATCGGGATACCGTCGAACGTCGTTGCGGTCACTTTGAGTGACTCGGGAAGCGTCTGCTGATCGACGACCAGCGAATGATATCGCGTTGCACGGAACGGATTCGTGAGCCCGTCAAAGAGTGGTGTTCCGGCGTGCCGGATCAAAGACGTGCGACCGTGGACAGGCATTGCTCCCCGAATCACCTTTCCGCCGAACGCGGCGGCGATAGCCTGATGGCCGAGACAGACGCCGAGAATTGGAACGCTTGCAGCGAGCTCGCGGACCAGTTGAACGGAGATGCCCGCTTCATCCGGCGTGCATGGTCCGGGGGAAATCACGACTGCCTTTGGCTGCCGACGGCGCACGTTCTCAATAGTCGTCGCGTCATTTCGCACCACATCGACGTCGCACCCCATCTCGACGAAATACCTCGCGAGGTTATGCACGAAGCTGTCGTAGTTATCGATGAGCAGAATCATGCCGTCGGGTCGCAGATTCGAGTTTGGGGAGCTTGCCGGCGCGGTCGCTCGATCTCAGCGGAGCGCTCGCAGCATTCCTTCCGCTTTGTGCAGCGTCTCTTCATATTCGCCTGCCGGATTCGAGGCCGCAACGATCCCGCCGCCGACCGGGAATTGTGCCCAACCGTGCCGGCAGGTGAACGTTCGAATGAGGATGTTGCTGTCGACGTTTCCGTCAAAGCCGACGTAGAACAAGCTTCCGCAATACGGTCCGCGCGCCGTCGGCTCGAGTTCCGCAATAATTTCCATTGCGCGGATTTTCGGGGCGCCGGTAATCGAACCGCCGGGAAAGACGCTGCGGAAAAGATCCCAGGCGTCGTATCGACTTTTTAGCAGTCCCCGAATCTCGGAAACAAGGTGCTGAACCGTTTCGTACGACTCGACCGTGCAGAGATGGGGGATGGAAATTGAACCCGCTTCGCATACGCGCGACAGATCGTTCCTGAGCAAGTCCACAATCATCACGTTCTCTGCCTGGTCCTTTTCGCTTTCGCGCAGCTCGTCTCGCGTAAAGAGATCCGCTTCGGGGCCACTCTTCCGTTTGCGCGTTCCCTTGATCGGCCTCGTTTCAATATGTCGGTCCCGCATCGCCACGAACCGTTCCGGCGACGCACTCGCAATCGCCCAGTCGTCGCAGGCAAAGAATCCGGAGAACGGGGCGGGATTGACGCGGCGCAGACGCTCGTAGAGCTCGATCGGGCTTCGCGTCCAGGGGGCGAGAAGACGCTGCGATAGATTCGCCTGGAAGATATCTCCCGCGCGGATGTACTCGATGACCTGCTCAACGGCTCGCAAGTAATCATCACGCGAAAAATTGCTGATCAGTCCGTCCATCCCCTGAGTCGGCCACTGCGGAGCAATACGGTCAAGCGGCAGTGCGTTGTGGTGCGCGACCGTTGAGTCGTGCATTGGGGCCGCGTGCTTCTCCGAGACTTCAACACGCGTCAACCGATCACGAACATTCCGGAGGCGAGCCGCCGCCCGCTCATACCGTCGCGTGGAATCAGTCTCGGGATAGCCGTGCGAAATGACCCAGGCGCGATTGGCAGCGTGATCCCATGCGATGACCCAGTCATAGAACCCCACGTGCAGATGCGGGAGCGAAAACTCGTCGAGCGAAGCCACAGGAACGCGCTCCCAGGCCCCGCCGAGCTCATACGACAAGAGCCCCGCGGCCCCACCCTGAA
>JBFWWA010000208.1:0-7737 GCA_050246455.1 Planctomycetaceae bacterium | reverse complement strand
GAAAAAGGTCAGATCAACGGCGTCGGCATCTGGCCCATGGGTGTCAGCATCATTCTCTTCAGCCTGATCATCGACAAGATCGGCTACGGCCGCGCGATGGTCTTCGCCTTCTTCGCCCACATCATCTACGCGGTTGTCGTCATTTGCGCACCGATGGTGCTCGCCGGTCCGGACGCATCGCCTGACGCCATCGCCGCCGGAAAGCGCGCCGGCTACTGGATGCTTTACATCGGCAACCTGATCTTCGCGCTCGGCAACGGAACGGTCGAGGCGGTGATCAACCCGGTCGTCGCGACGATGTTCTCACGCGAAAAAACGAAGTGGCTCAATATTCTGCATGCCGGCTGGCCGGGCGGCCTCGTCTGCGCCGGGCTCATGACGATTGCGATGGGAACGGCTGACTGGCGGTTGAAGGTCGGCCTGATCTTCCTGCCGGTCATCTGCTACGGCCTGATGATGTTGCAGTGCAAATTCCCGGTCAACGAACGGGTGGCGAGCGGTGCGACCTATACCGAAATGCTTCAGGAGTTCGGCATCGTCGGCGCGATCATCGTTGTCGCGTTGATTGTGCGGGAAGTGCTCGGAAGCGTGTTCGGCTTCGACGCCACCGTCCAGATCGCGGTCGGTGTCATCGCGGTCGGGTTGTTCGGCGTTTTTGCCCGGGCCCTCGGACGACCGATGTTCATCTTCCTGCTGCTCATCATGATTCCGCTCGCCACGACAGAACTCGGCACGGACGGCTGGATCACGAGCCTGATGGAAAGCCAGATGGCACAACTCGGCGTGCATGCCGCCTGGGTGCTCGTCTACACCTCGTTCATCATGATGGTGCTGCGGTTCTTTGCGGGGCCGATCGTACATCGCTTCTCGCCGCTCGGGTTACTTGCGATAAGCACGGTCGTGGCCGCAGCAGGACTGTTCTTTCTTTCGAAGGCGACCGGCCTGACGATTATGGCGGCCGCGACGCTCTATGGATTCGGCAAGACCTTCTTTTGGCCGACAATGCTCGGCGTCGTATCGGAGCAGTTTCCCAAGGGGGGAGCGTTGACGCTCAATGCCACCGGCGGCGTGGGGATGCTCGGGGTGGGCGTGCTCGGCATGCCGTTCATTGGCCTCCTGCAGGAGAACGCAGTCGAGAAAAAACTCGACACGGCCATCTATCAGCAGATTTCGACCGAGAACACGAGCGTCTTTGGCAAGTACACGGCGATCGATCCGGGAAAAGTCGCCAAGATGGATCCCGCGGTTCAGACCACCGTCAAGGAAACCGAAGAGGCCGCCAAGAAGGCGACGCTGGGAACGATGGCGATCTTCCCCTGCATCATGTTCATCTGCTACATGCTGCTCATCGCCTACTTCAAATCAAAGGGAGGATATAAGGCGGAGGTCCTGGTAGGCCACGCCGCGGAGGATGCGAAGTTCACCGGCGGAGTCGCGTCGGCTGTCGAATAGACGCAGTCGTAACGCCACCAATTCAGGACCGCCGTCCGAGCGACGGCAGCGCATGATACGCTGAAAGAAGGCCGGCGCGGAAACGCGTCGGCCTTTCTTTGTTGTGCCTAAGTGCCGCTGATACATGAACGACGGGTCGCCGGGGCAAAGCGCAGCGTGCCCCGGAACGGAGTCGGGCGCGAAAGGACGGGCGACGGAGACGTCACTGGATTTGGGATGCAGCGTGACAAGTGGTCGGTGTTCGGGATGTGAACCCGGAAAAGCATCCTGCGCCGAGCGGTATTTCTTGGGGAAACCTGCTGCCATCGGTCTCCACGAAATGGGCGTAAACCCCGGCCAGCGTTGCTATTGACCGCTTTGCGGAAAGAGGCATACCATTCCCCGCTTTTGTACGGGGGGCGGGGCCTCGCATGGGGTCGATTCTCGGCCGGAAACCACTGCTGTGCATCCTCTTGGGGGCATTCCTGCTCCGAGCTGCGCTCGCGGTTGCGCTGCAGTCCCATCTCGACTCCCGGGGCGAGGCGTTCCTGATCGCCGGCGATGCGGAAGGTTACTGGCACCTCGGCCGTCAGATTGCGGCCGGCAAGCCCTACGAAATCTATCAGCCGCCGCGGCAGGTGCTGCGCATGCCGGGCTTCCCGGCAGAGCTTGCGGTCGCCATGAAACTGGCTGCGGCGCTGCGTCTCGATCCGATGCGGGCGTATTTCGTCGCGCGACTGTTCCAGGCGGTCATCGGAACTCTCTGCTGTTATCTCGTCTTCCTGCTCGGTCGCGACCTGTTCGATCGAAGAATCGGGCTGATTGCGGCCGGCATCGTGGCCCTGCTGCCGACGCTGGCCTCATTCAGTGTCGAGCTGTTGAGCGAGACGCCGTTCGCGGCGCTGCTTGTCGCGAGTCTTGTGGCGCTCGGTCGCGTCGTCCGGAATTCCGCGGGGGAAGAATCGCGAACTCAGAACCGGTCTTCGACGATTCTCTGGGCGATTGCGTCCGGAGTTCTCATCGCCCTGGCCTGTTACGTACGGCCAAGCTGGCTGCTCTTCGCCCCCTGCTTCGCGCTGTTGTACCTGCTCGTTGCGCGCGGTGCGTTCACGCTCCCGTTTCGCGCCGCCGTGGGTTTGGTCGTCGTGGCATCGACCTTCCTGACGCTTGCGCCGTGGGCTTATCGGAACTATCGCGCGACCGGGCATGCCGTCTTCACGACCCTCTGGGCCGGCCCGAGTCTGTACGACGGACTCCGGGCGGACGCCACCGGCGACAGCGACATGCGGTTTTACGAAACCGATCCGAACGTTCCCCGGATGACCGAGTACGAGGTCGATCGATACTTCCGCGCCAAGGCATGGGAGTTTGTTCGGCAGAATCCGGCGCGTGCCGTCGAGCTTGCTTTCATCAAGCTGTGGCGATTCTGGAAGCCCTGGCCGAACGCTGCGCAGTTCGGAGGAGTTCTCTACACGGTGGTCGTCGCCGTTTCATTCGTTCCGCTTCTGGTTCTTGCGATGTGCGGTGCCTGGAGTGCGCGGGCGCGGTTCTGGCCGCTGTTTCTGACCGCGGGTCCGATCCTCTACTTTTCGGCGCTGCATATGGTATTCGTCAGTTCGCTCCGTTACCGCCTGCCGGTCGAGTACCCGCTGGCCGTGCTGTCGGCGGTGGGAGTGGAAAAGTTTTTTGGGAGAGGAAACAGGAGTTAGGAATCAGGGGAGAGGGGCACCCTCTGAAGGCTCGTTCCTCAGCAGTTATCGAGTTTTTATTCGTGCTGAATGCTTCGTCTTCGAATCGCTTCCGTTACCTGTAAATCCGCGTCCGCATGACCATTCGTAAAACCATCCAGTGGATGCTCGTGATCGTCGTCCTGCTGGCGTCGGCCGGGGGAGCGTTCGCGTACTGGGTCTGGCAGCGCAGCGACGAACTGCTGCGCGAGCAGGTTCTGGTGAAGATCCGGGAAATTGCGCCGCATTGGGAAGTCGAGATCGGTCGGGCGCGCTTCGACCTCGTGCGGAAGATCCACCTGCACGACGTCTCGCTCAGTTCCCGCAATGCGAACGAGCCGACGCTCCGCGTGGAAGAAGTGGTCGTCGCGTTCGACTACGACGAGCTGACAAAGAACCAGAACGTCGTCCTGCAGAAAGTCCGGCTGATTCATCCCATCATTTCGGTGACGCGCTCCGCGTCGGGACGATGGAGCTGGGAAGACCTGCTGCCGGTGCCGGAATCGCAGGACCTGACGCCCGAGTGGGACATCGAGCAGTTACAGGTCGCCGTGGTTTTTGAACATCCCGACGGAGGGGAGTCGACCGAAATCGGAGTGCACGACGGCGCCATCGCACTGGTTCCTCTCGGCAAGCGGCAGTATCAGATCAAAGGGAATGCGCAGGTCAGCAGCGTCGGAGCCGTCGAGATCGACGGGAACGTCCACGTCGACGAGAAGTCCTGGTCGATCACGGGGGGCGTCCACGACCTTGTCATCAGCGATGAGCTTTTCCAGGTCGCCGAGGGAATCTCCGATCGGGTCGGGGAGGCTCGGACCCAGCTCGAAGAGTCGCTCAACAAGCTGGTTCCTGCGAAGCGGACAACGGAAATCAACACGGGCACGGCATCAACCGGCTTCGGCGGCATCGACCTGGCCGGACGGGTCGACGTCGATTTCGAGCTGACGCAATGGAAGCCGGATACCGAGCTCGACTACCAGGTCCGCGTGCAGCTTCAGAAGGGGGAAGTCAGCCACCCCGCTCTTCCCTTCCCGCTGCGCGAACTCAAAGGGGTGTTCTTCGTCAACAACAGCGAATTCATCTTTCGGGACGTCACCTGCCGGAATGCGGCGATGCAGATTCTGGTCGGCGGCAAGTTCCTGCGGAAGCAGAAGGACGATCCGCTCTCGCTCGCCTTCGACGTCCGGGACGTCACTCTCGATCATCGGTTGAAAGAACGCCTTCCCGCGGGGTGGCGGAAGATTTTCGACATGATCCACCCCACGGGCCAGGTGGATGTGCAGTCGAAGCTCTTCTACGACGGGCACGGCAAGTGGCGGCCGGAAGGGCTCGTGCTGACCGCGAAAGATTGTTCCATCGCCTACGAAAAATTCCAGTACCGGGTCACGGAGATCGGCGGAACGCTCAAGCAGACTCCCGACGGCACGGGGCTCTCGCTCGATTTCCTGGGACGTGCGGGTCGTCAGCCTGTCATCGCGCGCGGCGCCATCTGGCATCCCGGGCCGGAGATGCAGCTCGATCTCGACGTTCGCGTCGATGGACTTCTGGTGAACGACAGCTTCGTCGACGTCTGCCCGCCGAAGGTGCAGAAGACTTTTCACGATCTGAAGCTCAAGGGAAATGCGAACGTCCTGGTGCATCTGCACCGCCCCTCCGGGCTCGCCCAGCCGATTCGCTGGGACGTTTCCGCGGAGGTCTTCGGCGCGTCGCTGGAGTATGTGCTGTTCCCGTATCGACTGAGCGATCTGCGCGGACGTGTCGATTTCCGGTCGATCGAAGGGATCTGGCGATTCAAGGATGCAGTCGCTGTGCACGGCACGGGGCGCGTCGAGGCGAAGTCCGGCGAGTTCCGGATGCCGGAAGCCGCCGGTTCCGAAGGGCTCGACCTGGTTGTGAAGGCGTACGATATCGAGCTCGACAAAGACCTCGAACAGGCGCTCCCGCCGAAGATCCAGAAGGTCTGGAAGGACGTCGCCCCGACCGGAATTGCCAAAACCGCGGACGTCAACGTCGCCTGGACACCGGGTCATCCGCCGGAAATCACAATTCCCGACGTCGAGCTCGTGCAGGGATCGCTGCTGCTCAAAGCGTTCCCGTATTCACTCGAAGAGGTGACGGGGCACGTTTCCTACGGCCGCGACCCGGGAGACGAACGTCACCCGCCCGAACCGAATAAAGACCGCATTGTTCTCAAATCGATCACCGCGAAGCATGACGAGATGCAGCTCCGGACCGAAGGTCACATCCTCATTTCGCGCAATGACGATGCCGGCGCGGAATGGAGCGTCCGGCTCGAAGATCTGCAGGTGCTCGACCTTCTTCCCGATCGTGTCTTTCGCCGTGCCCTTCCGGTCGATCTGCGGAGCGTCGTCGACGTCCTCAACCCGATCGGCAAGATGTCGTTCGCCGGGATGATGGAGTTCCGCGGCACCCCCTTCGAAGGGGACCCGGTGACGTCCGCCTGGGATCTGACTTCGGTCCTCACGCAGGCCAACCTGACCGCCGGCGTTGAGCTCAAGAACGTCAACGGCGATGTCCGGACGCGCGGCACGTGGGACGGCAAGAAGATCGACATGCAGGGAACGATCGATCTCGACTCGCTGGAGGTCTGGGGGCATCAGTTCACGCGGGTCCAGGGACCCTTTGCGATGAAAGATCGCTATCTCATCGTCGGGTCGCCGAAGGCCTTCGCGCCCGGAGGAGATAAACTCCCCTCGTCACAGATCGACGACGTCGAGCACATTTCCGCCCGAGGCTTTGAGGGAACCTTCACGCTCGATGCCGAAGCGTTGCTGCATGCCGAGACGACGACGCAGTATCACGTCCGCGTCTCGATGCGCGACGGCAACCTGCACAAATATGCGGAGCGCTACCTCCCCGGAGTGCCGAACATGGCCGGCACCATGCACGGCTGGGTCGATCTGGCCGGCGACGGACCGGATGCCTCGAGCGTCAAAGGGAAGGGGCAACTGCTCATCGACAAAGCGCAGATGTATCAGCTGCCGGTCATGATTCAGATGTTCAATGCGCTGCAGAAGTCGATGACGCTGACCGCTCCCGACCGGGCCGCATTCGTCTACGCGCTGGCAAGCTTCTCGATCGGCAACAGCCAGTTCCAGTTCAACGAGATCGACCTTATTGGGAATACGATTGCCATGCGCGGACGCGGCCAGGCGGGGTTCGACGGGAAACTGAACCTCGACTTCTATTCCACCACCCCCAAGAACCAGTGGAACATCCCGATTTTCAAGCAGCTCGTCGTCGACCCGCTCACCAACAACTGGGTGAAAGTCGAAGTGCGCGGCCATGTGCAGAACCCCGCCGCGAAGACCACGGTCGGTGCGCAGTTTGACGCGGCGGTCAAAAGCTTTCTTGGTGCGTTCAACCCGAACCGCACCACGCCGCGGCTCGTCATCCCCTGGTTCACCGCCCCACCCCCCACGGCACTGCAGCCGCAACAGCGTCCACGCGTATCGGGCAACCAGCGATGACCTACCGGAAGCACGAAGCACCAATGTCTAAAGAAGCACTAAGTTCTAAGCACAAAACTGCGTGTAACAATGCTCTTGGGCGTGCCGAACGCCTTCTTAGTGCTTCGAGCTTCGGGCTTCTTTAGACATTTAGTGCTTAGTGCACCTTCTCACGACAGCAGCATCTCGAGGTCTTCCGTCGAGAGATCCTTCAGCAGGTTGCTGTCGGCTTCGAGGATGGCGTCGGCGAGCTGGCGTTTCTGCCCCTGGAGCTCGGCGATCTTCTCTTCGACCGTCTGCCGGCAGATGAGCCGGTACGCGAAGACCTTCTTTGTCTGGCCGACGCGGTGGGCGCGGTCGATGGCCTGCGCCTCGACGGCCGGGTTCCACCACGGGTCGAGCAGAAAGACGTAATCGGCGGAGGTGAGGTTCAGACCGAGCCCCCCCGCCTTCAAGCTGATCAGGAAGACGCCGCAGTCGGGATCGTTCTGGAACCGGTCGACGCGTGCCTTGCGGTCGCGCGTCTGTCCGTCGAGATATTCGTAAGTGATGTTCCGCGCCTCAAAGTGCTTGCGGACAATTGCGAGCATGCTCGTGAACTGCGAGAAGATGAGCGCCTTGTGCCCTTCCGCGAGAAGTTCCTCGACGTGCGGAATGAGGACGTCGAGTTTCGCGGACGATTCGTCGATTGTCGACTTGTCGAGCAATGCCGGATGGCAGGCCGCCTGCCGCAAGCGCAGCAGCGCTTCGAGGACGTGCATCTTCGACTTCGCCATTCCCTGCTTCTTCACCAGGCCGAGCAGCGAATCGCGGTAGTGATCGCGCAGCTCCTTGTACAGCTTGCGCTGTTCCTTCCGCATGTCGCAGAGGATCGTCTGTTCGAATTTCTCGGGGAGTTCTCCCGCCACCTGCTTCTTCGTGCGACGAAGAATGAACGGCTTGAGACCCTGCGAAAGCATCTTGCGCGATTCGGCGTCGTCGCCGTCGGAGGCGTACATCCGGAAGACCGAGCTCCGTCCGAGCATGCCGGGAGTCAGGAACTCGAAAATCGACCAGAGATCGCCGACGTGGTTCTCGATCGGCGGACCGGAGAGAGCCAGCCGATGATT
>JBFWWA010000207.1:0-7737 GCA_050246455.1 Planctomycetaceae bacterium | reverse complement strand
TGCTGCGGATGATCTTTGACTGTGAAAAGAGAAATCCGGCGATGGTGCCGACAACCACGCTGGCAGCGAAGCCCGCCGCCGCCGCTCCGGCGGTCAGACGCGTTGCGCTCCAGAGCGACTGCCGCATTTCGAGCGCCGCCGAGAAAATGGCCGTGGGACGCGGCAGCACGTACAGCGGAACTTTGAACACAACGACCAGCAGTTCCCAAAGCGCGAGCACGACGAGAAACAGCGCGACGGGGGGCGTGATGGAACGGTTGAAGCCGGGGGTTCGATTCGTCACGCGGCGGACTCCCGCAGCGCGTCGCTGACGACTCCGATCAGCCGTGCGAACTCGGGATCCGCGCGGAGCTGAGGTTGACGGGGGTACGGGAACGGAATTTCGACATCGCGGACAATCGTCCCCGGCCGTGGACTCATAACGAACACGCGCTGACTCAGAAACACCGCCTCGCTCACGTTGTGGGTGACGAACACAGCGGTCCACTTCTGCTCCAGCCAGATTCGCAGCAGTTCGTCGTGAAGGCGCTGGCGAAGCATGTCGTCAAGCGCGCCGAACGGCTCGTCGAGGAGCAGAAGCTGCGGCCGCGAGGCGAGCGCCCGCGCGAGGGAAACGCGCATCCGCATGCCACCGGAAAGCTGTCGCGGATACTTCTGCCCATCCGCTTCCGACAGGCCGATGAGCTGCAGGCATTCCGCGACGCGCGCGGCCTGCGTCTTCCGGGGGACGCGGTCGAGCTCCATCGGCAGTCGAATGTTGTCGATAACTTTGCGCCACGGAAGCAGCCGGGGATCCTGAAACACGAAACCGGCGCCGCCGGAACTCGATTCCGTTCCGCTCGATTCGTCATTCGCGAACGAAGCAAGCGTTCCTTCGGTCGGCTTGAGAAGCCCCGCGAGCAGCCGCAGCAGGCTCGATTTTCCGCAACCGGAAGGTCCGACCAGCGAGATGAATTCGCCGCGCGCGATCGAGAAGCTGACGTCCCCCAGTGCCGCGTGACCACCCGGAAACGTCAAGCCGAGATGTTCCGCCGCGAGGAACTGCTGAGCGGAACTGGAGGGTGTCACGATGGGGGAAGTCGACACGTCTGATCCGGATGGCCGCCGATGAAAGAAATCAATCGAGATTCACGAACTCGATCTCGAGTTCCGGGAGGGTCACGATGGCAATTGAGCGCGGATTCGCCCGGTAGATGGCGCCGGGATTGAGAACGAGGGTTCGCCCTTCCACGTGATGTTCGGCGACGTGCGTGTGGCCGTAACAGACGAGATCCCATTCCTGACTTTTGATGGTCGACCGGAACCGGAACTGGTCGTCGCTGTGCAGAAACGCAATCCGTTTGCCGTCGAGCTCGACCGAACCGAACTCCCCGTGACAGGTCTGACCGGCGAGCGTAATCGACTTGGCGAGCGCTCCTTCGAGGTAATGGTCGACGTTGCCGAACACGAAATGCGTCGGCCATTGATCGAAGAGATCGACGATGTCGGGACCGCCGATGTCGCCGCAATGGATCACAGTTTCGACCGGATGCCGGCGGAGCGCCTCGATCGCCTGCCGGGTGAATGCCAGGTGGCCGTGCGTGTCACTCACGATTCCGATCCGCATGCCATCGCTCCCCCGGCAAAGACTTGCGAAAAGATTATCAGATCATGGCCGGCCATTACAGGTCAGGCCCGGGAACGGACTTCAGGCTTCAGGTTGTCGGGCTTCAGGTCAAAGGCATGCCATCGCTTCGCGAGAGGATCGTCACGGCGCGAGCGACGCCTCGGTAATTTCTCGTTGCATCTGGGTCTGCAGGAGCACCATTTCGCGGTATCGGCCGTCCGATTCCATCAGTTCGGCGTGCGTTCCGGATTCCAGCACCTCACCCTTTTCCAGGACGAGGATTTTGTCGGCGTGAGCGATGGTGCTCAGCCGATGCGCGATCACGAAACTGGTGCGGTCGCGCATGAGGGCCGCCAGACTGTTCTGGATCAACCGCTCGCTTTCGGTGTCGAGATTGCTCGTGGCCTCGTCGAGAATGAGGATTCGCGGATTGGCGAGAACGGCCCGCGCGATGGCAATGCGCTGCCTTTGCCCGCCGCTGAGCTTCACGCCGCGCTCGCCGATGAGTGTTTCGTACCCCTCGGGAAGCGCGTCGATGAATTCCGCGGCGTTTGCGATTTCGGCGGCCCGCACAACTTCTTCCGGTTCGGCATGCCGGTTCGCGTAGGCGATGTTCTCCGCCACGGTGCCGTCAAACAGAAACACATCCTGCTCGACGACGCCGAGGATGCCGCGGTAGCTCTCGACGTCGATGTCGCGCAGATCGCGCCCGTCGAGCAGAATCCGGCCGGAGGTCGGATCATAGAAGCGCGCCACGAGATTGCAGAGCGTCGTCTTTCCGGAGCCGCTGTGCCCCACCAGCGCAATCATCCGCCCGGGCTCGACGTCGATCGAAACGTTCCGGAGCGCCGGTTTGACGCCGCCGGGATAGGTGAACGAAACATTCTCGAAGGTGATCCGCCCCGCAACGGAGTGCGCGCGGACGGCGAGGGAGTCGGTCGTGCGCGGCATTTCCGTCGGCTCGTCGAGCAGATCGAGAACGCGATCGAGCGCCGAAAGACTGTTCTGAAACTGCGTGGCACTCTCCGCGAGTACCGCCAATGGTTCGAGCAGCATCAGCAGGTACGCCAGGAACATCATCAGATCGCCGAGCGTGAGCGCGCCGGTGACGACCTGCCAGCCGCCGTACAACAGCAGTGCACCGCTGCCGAGCGGAATGAGCGTTTCCCAGACCATCTCGACGACACGGGCCCACCACCAGACGTGCAGCTCCTGGCGGCCCATCAGATGATTGCCGCGCATGAAACGACCCGCTTCGCTGTGGTGACGGCCGAAGGCGCGCACCACGCGCATCCCGCCGAAGGCCTCGGTCGCGTGCGAATCAATCTTCACACGCTGCGCGCGGACTTCCTTGTATTGCGGACGGATGCGCCGAATCCAGGTCCGTTGCGTGACGAAGACCAGCGGGAAGAGCAGCAACGCCCCGCTCAGAAGCCGCCAGTCGACCCATGCCAGCACGCACAAGCTGCCGATCAGTTGAATCAGCGCGCGCCACGGATTGTAGAGCAGCCCGAAGATCAGCTCGCCGACGCTGCCGGCATCTTCCCGGAGGATGCTCGAAACTCCCCCCGACTTCAGCTCCTGCACGCGATGCAGCGGAAGCCGGACTGCGTGCTCGAAGACGCGCCGCCGCACCGAAAGCTGCATTCGTTTCGTCACGCGGGTCGCCTGCCAGCGCCCCGAAATGTGAATTCCGATGCGCACGATCGACAGCAGCGTGACCGCCAGGGTGATGACCAGCAGCAGATTCCAGCGGTCCGTCGGCAGCCATTGGAAGAACGGCGTATCGGGAAGAGGCCGGTCGGTGAGGACGTAGTCGACCAGGAACTTCGTCGCGGCGGGAGGCGCCAGCGCGAGGACCGTCGAGACCGTCAACGTGGCGAGCGCGACGGCAATCGAAAACCGCTGCCCGCTCGTGAGGTCGTAAAACGCCTTCAGCAACTGGCGGGTGGTGCGGACGCGCCGCCTTCGGCCCGGAACTTCTTCTTCGGTCGAACTTTTTCGCGACGCCATCCGCCGCTGCAGTTCCGAGAGATACTCCCGGAACCGCTGCCGGCTTGACACGACCCGAAAACCCATCAGCGCGTTCTCCCCCCCAGGCTCAATCGACTGCCCATCACAACTGTTGCGAAGCCAACTCCGCGTTCGGGTGTTACCGCTTTGCCCCGGCCACGCGACGCAATGTGCTCACGCACATCCGCATTCATTCTTGGAGGGCTGTCGCCGGGGGTCAACCTCCCACGATTTCCGCGATCTTTCCGTCCGACAGCTTCACAATCCGATCGTCAGGGGTCAGGTATCGTTCGTCGTGCGTCACAACGATTACGGTCGATTTCTGCTCCGCGTGCAGGGCGCGGATGTAGCCGAAGATTTCCGCCCCGGTGCGGCTGTCGAGTTCGCCGGTCGGCTCGTCGGCCAGAATCAGCGGGGGCTGCTTGAGGAGCGCCCGGGCGATGGCGACGCGCTGCTGCTCTCCGCCGGAAAGCTGGTTGGGACGATGGTCAAGCCGGGATCCGAGTCCGACTTTTTCGAGCATTGCGACCGCCCGCGCGCGCAGGTCGGCGGAGATTCCGCGCGGCATGTACGGAACGAGGACGTTGTCGACGGCGTCAAGATTGGCGAGCAGGTTGAAATTCTGAAAAACGAATCCGACGCGCAGCCTGCGGTATTCATCCCGCTCCTGCTGACTCATCTCCGAGAGCTTGCGCCCGTCGACGACAATCTCGCCGGCCGATGGCTTGTCGAGCGCCCCGATGAGATAGAGCAGCGTGCTCTTCCCGCTGCCGGAAGGCCCCACAATGAAGTTGAACGAACCGCTCGGGATGTCGCACGACAATCCGCGCAGTGCGCGAATTTCGTTCTCGCCGCGCCAGTGGCTTTTCGTGACTTCCTGAACCTGGATCATGGGAGGGAATGGGAGGTCGGAGTTGGGAATCCGGGGATGGGGGTGGGGGTGGGAAAAACTCTCCAGGCCGACGACTCGTTGTCGGTCCTGTCTGATTGCGGATTGAAGACGATGCTTTCTTTCCGATTCGCGAGCGTCGCTTCGTCCTCTGTGAAACATTCGTCAGTACGCATTCGACGTTCACTCATCTCCGGATGGCATCCATCGGCATCATGCGCATGGCCCAGACGGCGGGGTACAGGCCGCCGAGAACTCCCAGCACGGTGCTGAAGAGAAACGCGAACAGCAGCAGGCCCGGGCTCGCCGAGAGATGCACGCGCGTCGGCCAGATGCCGTTCATCGCTTCCGTCGCTCCCCAGCCGATGAGCGCGCCGAGCACGCCTCCTCCAATTCCCAGGCAGGCGCTCTCGAACGTGATCAGCTTCATGACGTCGAAGCTTGACCAGCCGTTCGCCTTCAGAATGCCGAACTCGACGATCCGTTCCGAGACGCTCATCAGCATCGTATTGATGATGCTGAGGACGGCAATGGTCACGCCGATGCCGCTCAGAATGAACAGCAGGATGTCGAGGTCGGCGCTGAAGTCGTCGAACTTTTCCGCCCAGTCGGCGGCGCTCCGAACTTCCAAAGGAAGAGACTCGGCCTCCGCGGAAGCATTCGGACTGTTCACCGCTTGCGGCGCGGCCGCCGGCTTCGGCTGCGCGAGCAGACTGGCCGGATTGAACAATGTTCCGATCAAGCCCAGAAAGTCCGCGAGCGGGTTTCCGGAACTGGAAAGCGCGGAGGAGGGCTGCCAGGGATCGAGTTCGCGGCCGCGGAATCGTTCCTGGATCCGCTCGACCATTTCCTTGTCGTCGACCTCTCCCGTCTGTTCGAGATAGAAGCTGCAGACCGAATCCGCGCCGAAGCGCGTCACATCGCGGACCGTGCCGATGTCGAGGATGATCGCCACGTCGAGCAGGAGCGAGCCGCAGTGGTAGATGCCGACAATCTCCACGTCGTTGCCGTTGACGCGGAGCGTATCGCCGAGGGTCTTGCCGAATTCTTCGGCAATCTGCCGGCTGACGACGGCGTGGTTCGTCCCCCGGTCTTCCGGCACGAGGAAACGGCCGGCGACGAGATCATTGCGGTAGACTCCCCCTTCGAGCTTCAGGCGGGAATCGATATCGGTGCCGAACAGAAAGCGCGGCGGGCTGATGATGGTTTTGCCGTCGATCAGATTCGCGCGCTGCCAGATTTCCGGATTGACGATGCGGACACCCGGCACGTTCGCGATCTCGCTCCCCCAGCTCGCGGGGAGTCGCGAGAAGAGCGGAATCGGCGCGCCGGGCTGCATGGCGACGAGGCCCGGGATGCGCCCGAAGGTGGTGTCGACCATCTGGTCGAGCCCTTCGGCCACCGAAAAAAGGCCGACCATGCCGACGATCGCGACCGTCAGCCCGAGCAGAGCCAACAGTGACCGCAGCGGCCTGCTCCATAAATTGCGAATCGCGAACCGTAGCATGAAGGCTGCTCTTGGTGTGTCGTTCAAGAATAGGCGGAAAGCGATTGGAGCGGAAGTCGGCGGCACTCCGGGTGTCTTGAAACGATTCTGCGCGACTCCCTACAATAACTTCGCATGACGCCTCCCAAGAGACATTGATGCCTGCCGACGACTACTACAAAACGCTGGAAGTCAAACGCGAAGCCTCGGAAGCCGAAATCCGCAAGGCGTACAAAAAACTTGCGCGGAAGTACCATCCCGACACGCGCCCCGACGACAAGGACGCCGCCGAAAAATTCAAAAAAATCCAGGAAGCGTACGGGGTCCTCGGCAACGCCGAGAAGCGCGAGCAATACGATCGCTACGGCACCACGTTCGATAGCGCAGGCCGCGGCCCCTTCCGGCAAGGCTGGTCCGGCCGACCCGGCGGAGGGGGAGCCGGCCCGATCGACATCTCCGACTTGTTCGGCGGCCAGATCGATCTGGGGGATCTCTTCGGCGGGGCGACCGGACGGCGCGGCGCGGGACGAAGCCCCTTCGGGCAGCAGGGAGGAGACGCGCCGCATCGCGGGCAGGACGTGCAGATCGACGTCACCGTCCCCTTCCAGATCGCCGCGCTCGGGGGTAATCATCCGATCCAGCTCCGACGGGACGACAAGGTCGATCGCTTCACCATCAAGATTCCGGCCGGAGTGGAAGATGGAAGCGTTATTCGCCTGGCGGGTCAGGGGCAACCATCGATCGGCAGCGGCAAGCCGGGCGACTTGCTCGTGACCGTGAAGGTTGCACCGCATCCTTATTTCCGTCGCGAGGGAGCCAACCTGCTGCTCGACGTTCCGATTACTCCGACCGAGGGAGTGCTCGGCGCGAAAGTGCAGGTGCCGACGCTCGACGAGGGGAACGTTTCCTTGACGATCCCCCCCGGAACCTCGAGCGGCATGAAGCTCCGCCTCCGCGGCAAAGGGGTCGTGAACCCGAAGACGAAGGAGCGGGGGGACCAGTTCGTTGTCGTGAAAATCGTCGTCCCGGCCAAGCCCGACGACGCAACCCGCGCGCTCTATCAGCAGCTCTCCGAAATCGACCAGCCCTCACCACGCGCGGGGTTGTGGTAAGCGTGCGGGTGCCACTGGCGGCGGGTGGCCGGGGCAAAACGAAGTGTGCCCCGGAATCTCCGTGAAAACTGGTTTGAATTCCCGGACACCCTCTGCTCGGAACCGGTTCGGGCGCGGTGTGCCACTGGCGGCGGCTTTGAGCCGCCAGTGTTCTCCGCACGAGTCGATGTTTGAGTTCTCCAAACGAGCACTGGCGGGACGAAGCGTCCCGCCAATGGCACCCGAAGGAACGATTGTTTCCCCATCCGCCCGGGTCTACGATGGAAACAGCGGCGCCCGATGTGAAGTCCGTTTCGGGCAATCCCTTCGCAGCATTTTCTTTAAGCATCACTCGGTCTTCCGCGTGATGCCGGCAGTCGTGGAATGCGGCAGATGAGCACTCCAACATTTCGGTTCTCCTTGGCGGTGCTCGCAGTTGCACTCGTCCTGCCCGCTGTGTTCCCCGCGCAGGCTCGAGGCCAGGAAGCAAAGCCGGCCGAACAAACATCCTCCGCAACGAAAGGGTCGGAGGTGGGGGGACAGGTCTCGCCCGACGCCGCTCCTCAGCCGAATGCAACTCCCCCTGCTGTGGAGGAACACAAGAAGCAGGTTGTCACGGTCGGCATGCTCGTGCTCGTCGGTGTGGTGCTGG
>JBFWWA010000206.1:0-7781 GCA_050246455.1 Planctomycetaceae bacterium | reverse complement strand
GGACTGGCGGGTGAGGTTGCGGCGATGGGAGACTTCGATGAGGGCGACTTAGTCGCGAGTATCGGGACTGCGGAAATGATTCACAAGGGGCTCGCGAAGCTGACGGCGCTACATCGCGAAGTGGTGACGCTCCGATTTCTCGAAGAAATGCCGCTCGACGAAATTGCAGAAATCGTCGGATGCTCGCCCGGCACGGTGAAATCACGTCTGCATTACGCCCTCAAGAATCTGCGAGAACAGATTCGGGAGCGAGCCGATGTCTGATTTGCACAACAGCCCACTCGCCGCTCAACTTCTGGAACAGGATTCTCCCGCCTCCGAGAAGAAATATCAGGAGTATCGCATGCAGCTGGAACAGGAACTCTCGAAAGCCGTTCGCCGTGAACGCAGAACGCGCTTTACCGTCATTGCGTTCTGGGTAGCGGGCCTCCTCAGCATGTTCGGAGCGGGAATAATGTCGCGAGCGATCGGCCGGGTCCCGGAATGGTACGGCGCGATTCACTTCGTGATCGTCATACTCGTCTGGGTCGAAACAATCTCGTATCTCATTCGGTTCCTGCCGGCGAGATTGCGAGCAGGAAGCGCGCTGCAGACGGAATTGCTGCGTGATCTCGACCGCCGCGTGCGGGAGCTGTCTCATCGCGTGGAAGAATCGCACTCGGCCAAGTCGGTGCGTCCGGAAGGGTGAACGCAAGGTCTGGTGCAGCCCCCGGGACACGAGCCGACTGCGTCAAGACGATTACGGATGAAACAGCCGGTAAGTTCTGTACCCTCCGCCAATGTTCGCAGCGTCGAGACCGGCTTGAAGGAGTATGCGAGTTGCCAGGTACCCGCGCTGTCCCACCTGGCAATACGCCGCAATTCTTCGATTCCGCGGCAGTTCACCGATCCGGGACCGGAGATCGTCGACCGGGATATTGATTGCGCCGGGAATGTGCCCTGACGCAAATTCCTGCGGCGTGCGGACATCGACGAGAACGTATGGGCTCTCGGCAGGAGCAGCAAGAACCGATTCCACGTCCACCTGCGGATGGTCCCCGCGCAAGAGACCTCCGGCAACGAATCCCGCCATGTTGACCGGATCCTTCGCGGATCCGAATTGCGGTGCGTACGCCAGTTCCATCTCTTCCAGAGCGAACACCGTCATCCCCGCTTGAATAGCCACTGCGAGGACGTCGATTCGCTTGTCGACCCCCGCAACTCCGACTCCTTGCGCGCCGAGAATTTTTCCGGTGGTAGGATCGAACAGCACTTTCAGCGACATCCCTTCCGCGCCGGGGTAATAACTCGCGTGATGCACCGGATGAACGTAGATTTTTCGGAAGGGAGTGTTCGATCTCCGAAGTGCTTTCTCACTCGCTCCGGTCATTGCCGCAGTTCGATCAAAGAACCCGAGAATTGCAGTCCCTTGTGTCCCGCGGTACTTCACCCGCCGGCCGAACGCATTGTCGGCCGCAATGCGCCCCTGACGATTTGCAGGACCGGCCAACGGCACCTGCGTGGGCTCGCCGGAAACGAAATCTTTGATCTCGACGGCGTCACCGACGGCGAAGATGTTGCTGTCGCTCGTCTGCAAGAACTCATCGACCTGAATTCCGCCCCGCGGTCCGACGGACAGCCCCGCGTTCACGGCGAGGTGGTTTTCGGGTCGAACGCCAATTCCAAAGACGACAAGTTGCGCCGGAAGTCGCCGGCCGGAACTCAATACAACAGTCAATCCGTCAGTTGATGGCTCGATCGATTCCGCGGACTCTCCGAGAATCAACGTCGCCCCTTTCTCCGCAATGGCCTGTGCGATGGGTGCCGTCATTTCCTTGTCGAAGGGCGCGAGCACCTGGTGGTTTCGCTCGACGACAGTCGTCGAGATTCCGCGGCGGAGGAAGTTCTCCGCGAGTTCCAGGCTGATGAATCCGCCGCCGAGCAGCACAACTTGTTTCACGCCGTCGTCAGCGCGTTGCTTTATGCGATCAATGTCGTCCAGATTGCGAAGCGTGAAGATTCCGGGAAGGTCGATGCCGGGAATGGGGGGCCGGAAGGGCGCAGCGCCGGTGGCCAGGATGAGCTTGTCGTAAGTTTCTTCGTATTCGCGACTGTTCACCAGATCGCGAACACGGATTCTGCGCGCCGTCCTGTCGATCGCCTCGACTGACGACCGCGTGCGAATGTCGAGATTGAAACGTTCTCGCAATCGCTCCGGCGAGGTCACGAGAAGTTTTTCCCGGTCGGCAATCTCCCCTCCGACATAGTAGGGAAGGCCGCAGTTGGCGAAAGAGACGTCGGGCCCGCGTTCAAAGACGATGATCTCGGCATCTTCTGCCATCCGACGGGCGCGAGCCGCCGCGGAGGCACCCCCCGCAACTCCACCGACGATGAGCAATTTCATTGTGCTAACTCCTCAATGAGTTCAGTTCGTTGCGTTGGGACATTGGTTCCACGGCATCTTCGCCAGGAGCATTCCCATTGCACAGGTGTCGGTAATTCCGGCAAAGATCAGGCCCGCCCCGACGAACGCCGAAAGGCCGAGAGCCGCGGGATGAATGAACGATCCCAGTATTCCTGCAAGAACCAGCGATCCGGCGGCGATGCGCACCTGGCGCTCGAGCGAGATCGCCTTCCTGCCCCGGACCACCGGCACGCCCGCGTCGATACAGGCGAGCGTCCCCCCTTCGACATTCTGCACGTTCGTGAAGCCCGCCTTCTGAAACTGCTCGCACGCTTTCTGCCCACGGCTTCCTGAGCGGCAGATGACGTACAGGGGCTCGTTCGCACGCTCGCCGCGAGATTGCATGATCGCTGCTGCATCGAGCTGGTCGAGCGGTACGTTCGTCGCCGCGTCGACGTGCACTTCCTGAAACTCAACCGGAGTGCGGACGTCGATCAGGTCGAAACGGGACTTGTCGTTACAGAGCGTGGCGAGTTTCTGCGGTGAAATTGTTGTAGCGCTCATCTTTGTCCTCCCGCTGGATGGCCGCCTCGAGCCGATGGCCGTTGTTAGATTATCGAGATATCGCGAGTTAACGACATAACAGGGCAAAAAAAGTTACTCGGTTCTTCCGCCGAATCGAGTCTCGACGCACGACATCAGGTTCGCAAGGTGCGTCTCCGCAACGTTGTAGTAGCAATTGCGTCCTTCCTTCTCACTCGTGAGGAATCCGCAGCGTTGCATCAGTCTTAAGTGCTCCGAAGCCATGTGGCTTGGAATTTCGCACGCCTCGGCGAGTTCTCCGACGGTGTACCGGCCCTGCAGAAGCATCTGCACCATCCGCAGACGATGGGGATGGGCCAGAGTTTTCAGGCATTCCGCCGCCTGCACGAGCTTGGCAAGGGGCGTCAGCTTCGGCCGGCGCGAGGTTTTTGTTCGGGTCGCCATGGTTTCTCTCTCCACCGGCAATTATATCGGAACATCGCGACATGTCAATTGAATATTCTTTCGGGGAAGCGACGCGTTTCGATTCCAGCCGTTAGAAATCACGGAGCTGCCGGCATTCTCAGCGTAAGTCGTGTTGCTATAGGCCTTTCGTATGCCCGGAAACACTTTCACGAAACCGCGGGGGCCCAATGACATCTCTCCAGCGGGCATGTTGACGGCCCCCCGGGAGGTGGCCTAGACTGACGCTGCGGAAAATAGCCAGTTTTCCACGGTTTCACGGGGCGTAGCTCAGCCTGGCTAGAGCGCCAGCTTTGGGAGCTGGAAGTCGCAGGTTCGAATCCTGTCGCCCCGACTTGCTCCGTGCAGACGTTCAAAGATTGTGAAACGCAATCCGCCGCAAGTCGTAACTGCGACTCGCGGCGGATTTGATTTTTTATGCGTTGCGGCGGATTCGTGCCGGAAGGCTCGAGCCCGACCACCTGAAGTCTGCCTACGCAACATTCCGCAGGTGGCGGACGACGCGTTCGAATTCGTCGTTCGACGCAAAGGGAATGATGATCTTTCCCGCGTCCTTGCCGGTCACCTTGATTTCGACTTTGAGGCCGAGGTGCTGCTGGAGTTGCTCCTGGAGTGAGCGGACGTGGTTCGTCACTTCGGCGGCCGGTTGTTCGCCGCCGGCCGGGAACGGAATCGTCTCGCCGCTGGTCGTGTCCGCCGCGGCCGCTTCCTGCGACGCCGCCCCCGGAACAGGGCGACCGAGCAGTTCGCGGACGGCAGCTTCCGTCGCCCGTACCGACATCTGCTCGGCTTCGATTTTCTTGCAGAGCTTAATCTGTCCCTCTTCCGGAAGCGAAAGCAGCGCGCGGGCGTGTCCGTTGGTGATCCGGTCCGCTCGCAACGATTCCTTCACCGCTTCGGGAAGGGCGAGCAGACGTAGATAATTGTTCACTGTCGAGCGGTTCATGCTCAACTGCTTGGCGAGTTCTTCCATCGAGCTGCCGAAGCGATCGAGGTAGTCTTGGAATGCTTGTGCTTTTTCCAGGACGTTAAGATCGACACGCTTGAGGTTCTCTTCGAGGGCCGCTTCGCAGACGCCGCGATCATCGAGTTCGAGGACGCGGCAGGGGACCGATTCGAGTCCGACCTGTTTCGATGCAAGGAGCCGGCGCTCGCCCGCGATGAGCTGGTAGCTGTCGCCGACCGACCGGACGAGAAGAGGCTGCAGCACGCCGTGCTGGCGGATACTCTCGACCAATTCATTGAGCGATTCTTCGAGGAATTCTTTCCGAGGCTGGAACGGGTTCCGTTCGATGAGCTCGACATGAATCTGATTGGGATCGACCCCCGTTTCGATCCGCTCCGCCACCATCATCGTCGGGGCGGCCGATTCCTCCGGCCCGCTCCCGAGGAGGGCACTCAGTCCCCGTCCGAGCCTGCGCCGCATTCCGACCTGCTGATCCTGCTGCCCGTCCCCGCCTGCGAAATTCTGCTCATCCATGATTCGCGAACTCCCCTCCTGGGAGAAAGTTTTCACTCGGTTGCCCGTTGTCGGGGTCGCATCCGTCGACCCCGGAGCGCGTGCTCTGTAACGATCGGCCTAACCCGCGGGTTCGATTGAACCGGCAGAGTTTAATTCCAGGTGCGGATTTAAGGCAATCTGCGTTAAAGACGGGGTTCCACGTGAAACCGGCGAACCGGGCGACGGTGGCGAAGAGTGCCGGGGGCGAAATTGCCTTCCGGAGCACAGACATTCCTATCTGTGCCGAACGTCAAAAAAGCCCGCAATTCGACCATCGGGATCTCAACCCCGGCAGCCAACCCCATCATTTGAGCTGATAGAGCCGAAGCACCTCTTGCGGTCGGTTCGCCGCATTGTCCAATGCGTCGGGATGGTGCTCGTCGGTCAGAACCAGTTGACTGGGCGTGTAGGTCGCGGTGGCGACTTCGCGAAATCGGTCGCCGAAAACCTTCCACTGGGCCGCGAAGTTCTCACTCCGGGAAGCCGGGGGAGCTGCCAATAGAAACGCCGGAAGCGGTGGTCGCTGAGAGCGCGGGTCGGCAAACGTCAGTTCGGCCACTGCGACTCCGAGAATGCCATCCTGCTTTCCGGCATGGAAGAAGACCGCGGGCTCACCGTAGACATAGATCACCAGGCCTTCGGCATCCCGCTTCAATTCGTCCCGTACAAACCTGCGTGCCGCATCGACCACTTCACCCGTGGCTCGCTCCAGATCCGTGCGATCTTCCCAACCGGGGATGCCGCGCGCCCAGGTCGCTTCTCCATTGAAGGCGAGGGCCGCAGCCAGTCCGACGAGGGCCGCGCCGATTGCCACGAGCGAGAGTCTCTTTCCGGGAGTTTCTGAGGTCGATGTCGCAGCCTGTCCCGGCGCACCGAGTTTGTCGATCAACGCGCTGATTCCCGTTGCCGTCCCGAGCCAGGCCGCAACCAGCCAGGGAAGGGTGAGCCGCGGATAGGGGTGATACGACGGAGTCGAGACGAACGTTCCGAAGAACCACGCAGCGACAAGCCACGCTGCCAGTGCCGCGTCGTCGTGCGCACTCGGTCGCTGTCTGCGAAGTCGCGGAAGTATCTGGAGTGCCATTCCGACGACAGCGGCAAACGCCAGGAGGACACTCGGACCGACGAGGATTCCAATTGCCGACAGCGCGATCCCCAGTGCTGCGATCCCGGCGAAGTGACCGCTTCGGCTCGTCGTTCCCGTGTCGTTTCCTCGATTCCACGTGGAATCGAAACCAGTCAGCCGACATGCGATACCCGTTGCGAGCACCGCGAGCAGCAGGCTCAGGCAACTCAGCCAGCCGCTGTAGTGGCGATGGTTCGCGACCTGGTGCAGCAGCGTCGGCCACCACTTGTCGATGCCGACGAGGTAACGGCTGTGGTTATCGGCGACCGCCGCGTAACCGCCATATTGCTTGAGGGCGTTGTACCACGGACTCCACGCAACGACTGCTGTCACGGCGGTTGCGATCCAGAGGATGATGCAGCGACCGGCGTGCTGTCGCGCGGATCGATGAAACAGCAGCCACGGAATGAGTCCTGAAATGCCGACGGCCAGCGGAAGCCAGCCGGTGTACTTGGTCCACCAAGCGAGCCCAGTCGCGAAACCGGCGATGGTTGCCCAAACCAAACTGCGTCTTCGAAACGCTTCCCACATGCCATGCACCGCCAGCAGAAACCAGAAGCAGAGCAGGGCGTCGGTCAGTGCGGTTCGCGAATAGAGGATGTGAAAGTCGCTGAAGGCCGCGAGCGTCGCGGCGGCAATGCCCGCCGGGGGACCGAACCACTTCCGTGCGGAGTACCACAGCAGCAGCGGAGTGAGTCCACCCGCGACGAGACTCACGAGCATCGCCGCAAGGGAGGTCTGCCCGAAAAGCGTCATCGAGTATTCGATGAGTGTCGGCAGTAACGGCGGAGCGTAGAGATGCTGGAACGGATAGCGCGCACTCGGGCTCGTTTTTCCCGCCGCGAGATTCGACGCATAGACCCCTTCATCGTAATGCTCGACCGACATGCGACCCGGCAATGCGCAGCGCAATGCGATCCCGATCAGGATGACGGCCGCAACAAGAATTGCTTCGTTGCGAGAGATGCGACTGTCGTCGAACTGCGTTCTGGGTGAAGGTGATTCGATGCGTGGCATGCCGAGAACGTCGAGTCGGTTTCAGACTGGAATTCCAGCGGTTTCACGTGAAACCGCGCGGCGCGGGATTTGGGTCGCTCGCAATATTGGAAGCGCATCGCGAAAGGGATATCATAACGGAAGTCGGTTCGATTTGCGTCACTCCGCAATCCGACCAGTCACATTAGCAGATGGGAATCGCTCCATGTCGACGCTCGACGAAATGTACGATCAATCACTCGCACTCAAAGCGCAGGGTGATCTCGAAGGGGCCGTGAAGAAGCTCGAGGAGATCGTCGCGATCGATCCCCAGTACGCGCTCGCACACTCCGCGCTCGGAGTCCATCTGCACAAGCTCGGCCGCTTTGACGAGGCGATCAAGCACGCGGTACGCGTCACCGAGATCGAGCCGCACGACCCGTTCTCTTTCTCGCAGCTCTCGGTCATCTACCAGCGCTGCGGCAAGATTCGGGAAGCGGAAGATGCGATGGCGGTCGCCCGCTCGATCCAGCCGCATCACTGATCCCGGCCGGCAGCCCGCCCCTCTCATCCGCGCGGGTCGTAGTCCAGCAGGTCGTAGAGCTCCGCGCGCGTCTGCATCCGATCGACGAATCCACGCTGCGTGCCCTCGCGCGCGAGTTCCAATAGTGCCTGCTCCGTCGCTTTCATCGCGACCCGGAACATCGTGACGGGGAAGAGGACCGCCGCATAGCCAAGGTCGGCAAGCTCTCCCGCCGTCAGCGCCGGCCCTTTTCCGAACTCGGTCATAT
>JBFWWA010000205.1:0-7787 GCA_050246455.1 Planctomycetaceae bacterium | reverse complement strand
GAAGGTTTCCTCCAACTGGTTCACCGAACCGCGTTGCGGGTCCTGCCGTGTTGCCGCTGTGAACTCAGAAGCCGCCCTCCCCGCCAGAGCCGTACTGGCAGTTTGAACCTGGTACCGGAACCAGGCTCCACCGGGCAGACGCCGATCGAGAAGCCTCTGGTAATAAAGCTCTTTGGCGCGGAAGAAAGCTTCCCGCTGCTGGGCATCCGCCTTCTCGGCCGGAATGACGAAGGTCACTTTGCGCATTCCGGGTCCGTCGGGATTCAGAACGTACAACGACCCCTTAACCTCGGCGGCACCCCCCGGAAGACGCACGCACAGCGCATCGACGGTGACCGGAGTAAAAAACTGACGATCGCCGGTATACGAAGGATAGACCTCCCCGTCGCCGTCGAGCACGGCGTACGGTGCGCGGTATTCCTGGTCAGGCCCGAGACTGTAATAAGTCGGCGGAGCGGAGTTCGGATCGATCTTCGGAAGTTCGCCGGAGGTCACCTTGAGCTGATCCGCAGCGACTCGAAAGTACGCATCCTCCGCGAAGGCCGGCGCCGTGGTGAAGAGAAGCGTCCCAAAGATTGCGACCGCGCGCCCAAGGCTCGAACCGGCAGTGAAAATTCTCATCGGCTTCTCCAGCATCAACGATTCTCCGCACGAAATCAGATGTCCGCGCAATACAAGGCTCGGATCATTCCCCTGTTGTCAGGCGATCAGGACGGGGGATTATAACTCGAAATTTCAGAATTCCCTCCGATTTGAAAGAAATCCGGAATCGTCCTTTCAAGGCGAACCGGTCGCCGAATTGGCAACGGATTCCACGGAAGGCACGAGTCGGGAAAAGCGGGGGTTTGACCTGCGCCGCCAGATGAACCCGTCGAGCAGATAATGCGTGACCTGGGGAACTGCCAGCAAGGGAACGTAATACATGCGCCAGTCACTCAGTTCCCAGGATTCCCCAAACAGCCACGATCGGTCATGCCAGACTCCGCGGTCCCAGAACAGCTCCTCGACATAAGCGAAAAGCCAGACGGTCGCCAGAAACACAACGATGCCGCGCCGGAAACTGAGCACGGTCCCGGGGGGAGAAGAACGGCTCGACCAGTACCAGTAAACGAGCACGAGGTACGGGACGCCGTGAATCACGACGTTTGTCACGGTGAACGCATAATCGGAATTGAACGCGACGATCCCGAGGTACCAGCAGACGGCCGTGGTCGCAACGACGATGTCTTTTCCCGGATTGAATCGGCGCAGGGAGACGCCCCGATAGATCGACCGGATCACGTAACTTCCGAGCGCGAGCAAGTAAACGGGAGCAGCCACACTCGCACACCAGCTCGGTAATCCGGAGAAGTCGTCCTCGACAAACCAGGAGAACTGCCTGGGAAGACGGCAATGCCAGTAAATCAGGGGATAGCAGGTCGCAGCGTAGATCGCAGCCGTGTCGATCCATCGGCCAACTGCGCCGGTCTCGCCGCATTTCGATCGATAAAGCGCGACCCACCCGTATTGCTGCCTCACAAAATGGAACACCGCAAGATACGCCAGAACACGCCAGAAGTGCCGTTCTCCCTCGGAATAGAGCGCAACACCAATCAAGTACGCGAGCGCCGGGGTCAGCAAATACAACCAGGTCCTCCGCTGAAACTCGGCTCGGTCAAAGTAGACGCGGAACGCGGTTGCGTAAACGTGTGCGACGTCGATCAACAGGATGAGTGAAATCCATGTCCAGTCGGGCGAGTCGTTTTCGAGCAGTCCGTACCGTTGTCCAATCGCGAGCAGGACAATGGAAACCGCTGCCGATCCCAGAAACGCGGCCAGATCGACAGGTGCCGAGAAAAGCCAGCGCGATGACTGCGGAGTTGTACCGATCGCGTTGCTGTAGCCCGTGCGGCTGAGATCCGAATCGGGCGATGCGCCGGTAGCCACGCAAACCTCCGTGCTACAAGGCCGTTCCAATGCGATGGTCGCGAGCCGTGAGGACTTCTTCCGCCGCACGATGACCGTGATAAAACGCTTCTTCGAAGAGCGCCACTCCCGATAGGTCGGAGTGTGCGAAATGAATCGATCCGAACGGCTTCGCAGCGGCCGTCCTGGCTGTTCCCCAGATGAAGCCGGGACGCGGCCGAATCATCGCGTGCCCCCAACGCATGACGTCGACCCGTTCCACGATCGATCTGAGTTCGGGATGCGCCTGTTCGAGATCACGAAGGATTCGGTCACACCACACGGACCAGCCGTCCTGCAGCAGCCGTTCACGCGCCTGCTTCGGATCGTCGTCGCAGAGCGGAAGGTAGTAAGTGAAGACCGTCGGGCCATGATCGCGACCGCTTTGATGTGTCGCCGTGACGTATCCGAGCGAAGGACTGTCGTAAATGACGTTGTCCCAGGCGAGCGGAAAGTCGCGGCCGGCGGGCCGCTGCTTCAAATAGAGATTCGCAACGAGCCACGCACCGTACTGAAATTCCGACGCATCCTGGCCTCGGGAGTCTCGATATCCGCGCACAAGATACGGTGCAAGAAACTGCGGAGCCGCGAAGATGACTCGATCCGTGCGAAACCCTTCGACCGAACTGCCGTCACTTCCGACCGCGACGACCTCGATCGTTTGAACGCCGTCGACTTCGCGTGAGACCACTTCCGTGACGGCAAGACCGCTTCGCACATGTTCGCGGACGGCGTCAATCAGGTGGGCCGCAAGCCGGCCGTTCCCTTCCGGCCAGGTGATCAGCGGTTGTGCCTCGTCGCCGGACCGGCGGACGCGGGATGCATAATAGAAGAGCCCCGCCCAGGCGCTCGTCTGATCGACGGTCATTCCATAATCATCGCGGCAGGCGTAGTCGATCAGCCACCTTAATCGCGGCGAACGGAGGTTTCGCTCGTCGAGCCACGCCCCCATCGTCTGTCGATCGAGCCTGGTGACTTCCGGATCGTCCGAACAATTCGCCACGGGAATCGTGAAGGCGCGCCGTCCCCGCGCGTCTCGCCACTGGACCCACCGATCAACTTCCGCATGAAACGAGTTCATCTGCTGCTGATCGTCGGCCGACAGTTCCGGAATCAGTCCTTCACGCCAGGCGCCGTTGAAAAACAGCCGCTCCTCCGGGTCCCGGCAGAGATACTGCTCCGCAATTCTCGGCTCCCCCTCCGCGTCCTCGCTTTCAACAACATTCATCTCTTTGAGGAGCGCAACGAGCGGACGGTTCGATGCCATCGGGACGGGAAGATAGTGTGCGCCCCACGGGCAGGGAATTCCCTTCAGCTCGCCGCCGCGAGAGGTCCCGCCGGCGACCGGTTCCAGTTCCAGAAGCACGAAATCGTTGAAGCCGGCGCGCTTCAGCCGCCACGCGGCGGAAAGTCCGGCGATGCCGCCGCCGACGATGACGACGGAAACATGTCGCCACGCGGTATCCTTCGGTGTTGGGCGGAATCCGTCGCGCAGTCGATGCCCGATCTTTTCGGACGCGCCGAGAATCTCACCGTCAATCTTCGCAGCGGCAGGACCTCCACAACCCGTGGCAAATGCAACCGGGAAGGCGACTGCGCCGGCCAGAAGGTCGCGTCGGCTCATTCCGCGGCGGTTAGTCATGTCGCATCGTTCCCGCGCGGGGATCAGTTCCAGCGGTTCCACTCGTGCTCGTAGTATCGCACAAGAACCTGATTGTCGAGCCGATTGATCTCTACAGGAACCGGGCTGAAATCTTCGGGGAACTCAAAGAGTCCGCGCAGAGTCTGGTCATTGAGAAACTGAAGGCTGGTCCGCAAATAACCCGGCACTGTCGCCGGAGACGCCTGCGCCGCCGGACTTGCTAGGGCGTAACCCCAGACTCCGAATGACGGAACAGCCGCATGATACGGTTGCACATGAAACCCTGCCGCTTCCAGTGTGCGAATGATGCACCAGTACGACGATCGAGCGGCAAGCGGAGACGTGCATTGAACGCTCACGCGCGAGTCCGAATTCAAGCGGCTTTTCAGCAGCCGATAGAACCGGGTCGTGTACAGCTTCCCGAGCGAATACGTATTGGGATCCGGAAAGTCGATGACGGCTGTGTCGAAAGATTCGTCTCCCGACGCTTCCAGCCAGATCATCGCATCGTCGTTGACGATCTGCACGCGCGGGTCGCGCAGGGCGTCGCCGTTGAGCTTCGCGAGCGGCGGGAAGCGATCCGCTAGCGACGTCATCTCGGGATCGAGATCGACGAGCGTGATTCTCTCGACGGTCGGATGCTTCAGGATCTCGCGCACTGCCAACCCGTCACCGCCGCCGAGAACAAGCACCCGCCGCGGATTGCCGGAAGCGATCATCGCCGGATGCACCAGAGCTTCGTGGTATCGGTATTCGTCGTTTGAATTGAACTGCAGATTTCCATTGAGGAAAAGCTGAAATCCCGACTCCCCCTGCGTCAGCACAATCCGCTGGTAGGACGATGTCTGCGCCTGCACGACGGGGTTCGGAAAAAGGTTGTCTTCCGCGAGGGTCGTCAGCGAATCGGCCTTGATGAATGCCGCCGTCAAAAGGCCGAGCACCAGAACCGCGCGTCCGCGCAGTCCGCCGACGCGCCGCGGAAGGATCGGTTGCAGCAGCCAGGTTCCCCAGAGCCCGACAAGAGCATTGATCATTCCGAAGACCAGCGACGTGCGCACGAGCCCGAGATGCGGGATCAGAAAAAGCGGAAAGAGGATCGAAGCGACGAGCGCACCGATGTAGTCGAACGCCAGCACCCGGCTGACGAGTTCGCTGAAATCCAGATGCTCGCGGAGAATCCGCATGAGCAGGGGAAGCTCGAGCCCCACGAACGTCCCGATGCCGAAGACGACTCCGAAGAGCACTGCCGGAAACCAGCTCAGGTACGCGAAGCTCAAAAACAGCAGCGGAGCCGAGAGCCCGCCGAGCAAAGCCACACCGAGCTCCGTTTCGACAAAGACCCTCGCGAGGTCTTTCTTGATGAAGCTCGACAGCCACGCCCCGACGCCGAGTGCGGACAAATAGATGCCGATGATCAGCGAGAACTGCGTCACGGAATCGCCGAGGACGTAGCTCGCCAGCGTTCCGGCAAGCAGCTCGTAGACGAGCCCGCAGGTCGAGATGACCAGCACGTTCAAATACAGCAGAAACAGCGGAGCGCGTTGCATGTCAGCTCATGCCGGCCGGCGCCGGAACAAGAAAGCGGAGGACTGTTCGATGCGCAACTACCCGAGAATCGCGGCGGCAATGATGATCGAGATTCCAATCAGCATCGAGCCGGCGATGATCGCCACTGCGGTGTTGTGGTCTTCCTCGAGTTCCTTGCGCAGCGAGAACGGCAAGATTCTGGCGACCACTTTGAATCCGACGGCGAAGACGGCGATTCCCACGGCTGCGAACACCACCGCCGCAATCAAATGCTGAAGCAGTGCTGCCATGGTCCCTCCCGATTCCGCGTCGGCCGCAAAGAGACCTTCCACTGTCGAGACGAGCTCAATCATTATTTCCCCCCATGCCAGATCCATCCACTGCCACCGGTACCGCGGCCGCCCGACGTCGAACCGGCCCCACCCCCCGTGTTGAATGTTGGTCCCTTCGCTCCTGAAATCGCCAGCCACGAAAACAGCACTAGAGAAAAGATGCTGATTCCAATCGAGGTTTTCAGCAGCATCGGCCCCGCCTTCCTGTCCGCAGAAGATTTCTGTAAGAGACGTTACTCATCGTCCGACGCATAACTGACGTAGGGACTGAACGCGCTGTCCTGCCAACGGGAACTCTCGTAGAAGAAACGGTAGATCAGGGCGCAGACCGGAACTGCCGAAAGTATCGCCAGGCACAAAAAGAAAAAGAACTGATCGACCTTCTGCTTCAGGATGCCGGACGAGAAAAGCACATTCAGCAGCACCAGCGCGCCCGCGAACACTCCCCACCACACATACAGCTTGCTGTCGACAGGGTACGGCTGATTCGGCGCAATCTTCCAGCTCGTGGGAAGGTTGCCGACCTTGAACGCCTCTTCCACAACCTCGCGGCGCACGTACGTGCCGATCGAAATATTGATCTCGCTGCCGGACGGTTCTTCACTGAATGATTCGTCGTTCTTCGCCTTCCGCTTCTGCGGCATACTGTACGACGTTGATCGTTCGGTCGACAGCATGTCGGGCGGGGCGATGAAGTCGCGCGTGGCTGCTTCCTCTCCGATCTCCACCTTCCAGTAACATTCTCCGATTACGTACCGGACGCGCGCAATCCCCTCCTGAAACAGCTTGAACGATCGTCCTTTGTAGGACGCCGTCGTCCCGGAAACACGAACGTCCGCCGGCGATGCCGGACTGACGAAGCTCCAGTGGCCGTCATTGTAAACGAGCCAGCGGAACCCCTCCCGCGGATTGTAAAGCAGGTATTCCGACCAGAAGTAATCGGTCCCCTCCTCGGTCACCGATCGGCGCAGCATGCCGATCAGAGTGTACTCGACGCCGAACAGCTTGCCGACGGCGCCGATCGGGATGAGCGGCTTGACCTTTCCGAAGGTCAGCGAGTTCAAGTAGCGCAGGTCTCCTTTGTCGGCGTCGAGCAGCGCGGCGCAGCTCGGGCAGCAGACCCGCTTCGTTTCGTCCGGTGCATGCAGAGTCAGCGCGCCGCCGCATTGCGGGCAGCTGACTTTGATCGCGTTGATTTCGCGCGGCTCGACGTCCGGGGCGACGACGTTGTCGGCGATGCCGATGTCCCGAAGCGTCACTTCCTGGCCGAGATAAACACGCGGCTCGCTCTCGCTGTAGTCGAAGGTGGCGAACGCGCCGTTCTCGCCGTACAGGTCAGCGAAGCGATGCTCCGCGTTCGGCTCGAACTTGTACGGAATCTCCCCCTGGGCCGACTTCGCTTCAGCGATCCCCACCTCGCCGATCGTCAGTGCCCCGACCCCTTCGAACTGAAGCTCTCCGCCGGCGACCATCTCTTCCGCACGCGGCAGCTTGGAACGGTCTTCGACATTCCGCCCGAACGTCAGGTAGAAGCGTCCCTGCGCCTCCGCCAGCCAGCCCCATTTCCCGTTCGAAAAGGCGGCATACCATTCATCCCACACCCCTCCCGCGGAATGTGCATACTGCGCGCGCCCCACCAGCTCGAACGACTTCCCTTTGTACGTCCCCTTCAGCCCGAGTTGAAGGGGGGAGTTCGTCTCGACGAGGGCCGCGACTTTTCCGAGATCTTCCAGCCGTCGGTCACCGCGCGCAACGACGGAATTGCAGTGTTCGCAAACGGTCACCAGCGACGAGCTGATTTTGAATATCACCGGTCCGCCGCAAGCCGGACAAGGTGCGCGAACACCCCTCATGGTGAGTCCCCGACGTCTGCGAGAACCGCCGTCACACCCTCCGTCACACTGCGGTCGAGACGCCGCACGTGGACGCGCTCAGCACCGATGGATTCCGCCAGCTCCGCGTGCCAGTTCCATTCGGGTCGCGGACGGCAGCAGTAAAGGTTGAAGGTTGCCGTGCCGTACTCGGGAAACGTGTGGCAGGTGAGATGCGATTCGCTCAGCAGATAAATCCCGGTCACGCCACCGGGTTCCGGAAACTGATGCCAGAGCGGCTGGCCGACGACGTTGAGATGGAGTTCGTCGATGATCCGTCCGCAGAGCGATTGCAGACGCACGAGGTCGGACAGCGCATCCGCCGGGCATCCCTCGACGTCGACGAGCCATTCGGTTCCGGTCATCCTGGTGTTCCTGCCGACTGAAATCGCTTTCCGAGAAACTCGCGGGACCGAGGCCGAAGCTCCCCTCCGCCTTGCCGTCGGCGGGAAGTTGTCCCCGATTATGTCG
>JBFWWA010000204.1:0-7791 GCA_050246455.1 Planctomycetaceae bacterium | reverse complement strand
GGTTCGTGTAACCCCACTGTGTCCAGCCGCCAATTTTGAAGCAGGGCTCTTCACAGGGATCATTGCAGAAATGATCCATCAGGCTCCACGGCTCGCCGAGGTTGCAGCAGCCGCAGCTGTCATCGCATGTTCCCTCGTTGCAGCCGCATGACGGGGCCGCCGGCGCGCAACCTTCGGATGTCATGCCGACATACGAAGTGTTCATCTCGCCGTAGTTGTACATGTTGTCCGTCGCCGAAACCTGACGGATCGGCGCGATGCCGAGGCCGTCTTCGGCGAATGTGGGGGACGTGAGGAAAAGCCCCAGTCCACCGAGGATGAAACCGGTTTGCTTCATCTTCCTGAGAGCACCGGTCAGATTGCTCGTCCGCATTGTTTGCTCCTGAGTCTTGGACGTTCCGTGAGACCAACGAACCCTAGTGTCTCCGTGTAACTCCACGGTCTTCGCAGAGACAACGAGGTTTCTGATTCGGGACCACTCGAACGGCTTCACATTGAGGCCGCGTTCGGTAGAGTGACCTTCGAACCCCGTTTGAGGGCGCAAATAGGGCAAATGGTCCGTCAGGCACTATCGGAACGAGCGGAACCGCACGCTTAAAAAAATGGCCATGCTGAATACAACCGGGTAAACCCGTAGACATTCAGCGATCTGCAATGTCCGCAGATCTGGAACTGCCAGGGAGGCGGATGACCACCTTTTCGCGTGCCGCCCCGGGTTCCGCTCAAGTCCGGATTTGATCCACGCCGATAACCGGCGGATCGCAGCATTGGCCGGCTGCGAAACGGCCGTTCACTCCGCCACGAACGCCTCGACGAAGCCGTCGGCGTCGAAGACTTCAAAGTCGTCGACCTTCTCTCCCACCCCGACGTACTTCACCGGGATCCCCATTTTCTGGCGGATCGGGACGACGACGCCCCCCTTCGCAGTGCCGTCGAGCTTCGCGAGAATGATGCCGGTGCAGCCGGCCGCTTCCGAGAAATTCTTCGCCTGGCTGAGACCGTTCTGACCCGTCGTGGCATCGAGCACCATCAGGCTCTCGTGCGGGGCGCCGGGAATCTTGTTGCCGATGACGCGGCGAATCTTCGCAAGCTCGTCCATCAGGTTCTTCTGCGTCTGCAACCGGCCTGCGGTGTCGACGATGAGACAGTCGGCCCCGGTTGAAAGCGCCCGTTCGCATCCGATATGCGCAACGCTCGCGGGATCGGATCCGCTCGGCTGAGTGACGATTTCACAGCCGAGCCGCTGGCTCCACATCGTCAACTGCTCGACCGCCGCCGCGCGAAACGTATCTCCCGCGGCGAGCACGACCTTCTTCTTCGACGATTGCAGCAGCTTCGCGAGTTTCGAGATCGAGGTCGTCTTGCCGGCGCCGTTGACTCCCGATACGAGAATGACCGTCGGCCCCTCGGCCGCCATGTTGAGCGGAGAAAGGGGATTGGCGGGGTCGAAGCGCGAGCCATCCCCTTTCAGAATTCCGCGGAGCGTCTCTTTGACGGTCTGCCAGACGTCGTCGATGACCACCGTGCGTCCGAGGAAACGCGTGCGCAATTCCTTGACGATGGCGCTCGCCGCCTCGATTCCCATATCGGTCTGGATGAGGCGTGCTTCAAAGCGCTCGAGCTTCTGCTCGTCGAGAATCTCGCCCGCCTTGAAGAGGTCGCGGACGTCGGTCTGCAGAATCTGCTTGGTCTTCTGCAACCCTTGCTTGAATTTGTCGAACAGACCCATATTCGCTCGTTATTCCTCGCGAAATCGTCAACTCAGAAACGGCGTTGCGGAATCATACGGGGGGGAGAAGAGGGGGGCAAGCGACGCGAATTCCCGGTCGAAAACCCGTTTGCGCCACAATACAGTGCTCCGCCGCACCGCCGTCTTTTGAGGGAATTGTCGACACGGAAAGCACGGATGAAGAGGAGCCAATAAGGAACCCACGAGACCAGAAGTGAAGACCAGGCGAGAATCGAGCAGAAAACGAACTGCCAGAAGTCGTCAGTCCAATTCACGAATCTCCATTCTTAGATTTCTCTTCCTGGCTTCCTTATTCAAAAGTTTTTGCCTTTCGACTTCTCCGTGAACTCCGTGTCTCCGTGGTGAAATCGCCTTCCCGAGTCGTCACCCGTTCGCGACGACCCGCGTGAACCGCGAGTACGCCTGCTCCGCCAGATCGCGATCGCGCGGCTCGTACTGCTTGAGATCGCTCGACGCGCGAACGACCGCGCGGATGTCGGCGAGTGTCGAGAGTTCCCCGCGCGACCGCGCCTGCACCAGCACATTTCCGAGCGCCGTCGCCTCGACCGGACCGGCAATCACCGGCCGACCGCAGACGTTTGCCGTCAGCTGGTTGAGCAGCTCATTCTGACTCCCGCCGCCGACAACGTGGATCACTTCCACTTTCACTCCGGTCAGCTCTTCCAGCCAGCCGAGCACCATCCGGTAGCGCATCGCGAGACTGTCGAGCGCACAACGGACGAGCTGCCCCTCGTTCTCCGGCACTGGCTCGCCGAGCTCCCGGCAGCGTTCGCGAATCGCCGTCGGCATGTCGTCGGGAGTGAGAAATCTCCGGTCGTCGGGGTTGATGAGCGAACGGTACGGCGTCGAATCCGCCGCCATTTTTGCAAGCTGCGCGTAATCGAACGAGCGTCCGCTCCGCTCAAACGATCGCCGCGACTCCTGCACCAGCCACATGCCGGCGATGTTTTTGAGCAGCCGGTACGTCCCGTCAATTCCCCCCTCGTTCGTCACGTTCAGTTCGAGCGCCCGCCCGGTGAGAATCGCATCCTGAACTTCGACACCCATCAGCGACCAGGTCCCCGAGCTGATGTACGACCAGGTCGGCGATCCGGTCCGGTCGGTCGGCACCGCCGCGACCGCGGCGCCGGTGTCGTGCGTGGCCGGTGCGATGACATCGATCCGTTTAAGCCCGGTCCGGGCGGCGATGTTTTCCCGTAATGGCCCGAGGTTCGTACCGGGGGGAACGACTTCCGGAAACATCGCGGTCGGCAGGTCGAACTGGTTGAGCATGTCGAACGCCCATTCGCCGCGCACCGCATGAAAGCATTGCGTGGTTGTCGCATTCGTGAATTCGACGACGCGCGCGCCCGAGAGCATCCAGTGAAACAGATCGGGCATCATCAGCAGCCGGTCGGCCGACTTGAGCAGCGCAGGATCGCTGCGGCGCATCGCAATCAACTGAAACAGCGTGTTGAACTCAAGGAACTGCAGCCCCGTCTGAGAAAAAATCTCCGGCCGGGAAACGGTCGCAAACGCCGATTCCATCATCCCGCGCGTTCGTGGATCGCGATAATGCCACGCCTGGCCGAGCATCTCCCCCGCTTTGTCGAAGAGGGCGTAATCGACTCCCCAGGTATCGACGCCGACCGATGCAATTTTGCCGCCGTACTGCGTTGCCGATTTCGCGAGCCCGTTCTGAATCTCGCTCCAGAGTCCGAGCACGTTCCAGCGGAGCGTATCGGCGACCTGCACCGGGCCGTTCGCGAATCGATGCAGCGGGTCGAGCTCGATCGTGCGGCCGTCGAAGCGCCCCACAATCACGCGGCCGCTCTCCGCGCCGAGGTCCACGCCGACATAACACTGTTCCGCCATGGTTCACCGTTCCGGTCGTTGGAAATTCCCGCTTCACGCCGCTGACGTCGCGAATGCGACAAGGTCCGGCGTGGCTCGGACCGAAAGGCATCCCAGGAGCGGCGAGGGATCAATCACCCATCATAACCGCGGCGTGCGGACGGGAAAACGAGCTGGCCTCGGCAGAGAGAATGAAATCGCGCCGTTTCGAGGTGGTCGCGGCAATGGAACACTCGTTTGGTGCTCCGACAAAGCGGCGCCTCGACACCCTGAAGAATAGTGTTCAACGCCGCTTGCGACGGACGAAAGGCAGCCCCAGAATTCCCATCGCGACCAGCATCAGACTCGCAGGTTCCGGGACGGAAGCGAGAGGAGCCACGTCAAAATCAAAGTCGTAGCTGGCACTACTGGTCGATGCAAATGGAATGACCATGTCGGCCGCCATACTGAATTGGTAGCTGCCGGGCCCCAGTATGCCGGACGTGCTGAAAGCCAGCGTGCTGGACGAGCTGAAAACGCCGACTGTAGCAACAATCGGACTTCCATCCGGAGTGATGGAACCGGTGGTCGCGACCAAACCCAGACCGGCAGATCCGGGACTGACGGCGCGAAGGTTCGAGGTCAGCGTGAACGAGTGGGGCTGCAACAAATCAAAGTCCACGATAAACCCCGAGTAAGCGGTATCCAAAGTTGATATCCACCGCACAACGCTTCCATTCCCCGACAGCGAGTTCACCGTCACATTCGTGTCCTGAAACGCGGAAGCCATGAAGCTTGCACTGTTGAAGGACTGATTGAAAACCCCCGTCGTCGTGTTTAATGCCGAGTTTGACCCTGCACTCACGCTACGGCTGACCGAAGTGAAAATCATCCCGGCCGAGGCGGAGTTGCAGCAGGCGACCAGCAGCCCGATCGAAGCGAGTACGCGAAACTTGAACACGATGCACCCCTTGGACAACGACGGGAGGAATTGGATGACGAACAATGAATTCCCGTCAAGTTCTGCCAGACGATGGTTTCGATGTCAACAAAATTCACGAATATTTCGCACGCTGACGCTGGGAGATGCCGCGGCACGAGAAACGAACGACTCACATTCGTATACAACCGCATCGCGCTTTGGCAACACGATCGGGCGTGGAACTCGAGAAGGGAAACACCGCTCGAAGTTCAAAATGCGTTTTCGATTTTGAAATCGAGTGGCCGGGGCAAAACGAAGTGTGCCCCGGAAACGCAGCCGGAGCTCGCGCGAATTCTCCGACTTCCACTGCACCTGCGAAGAGCGCGTTGTGATGACGCGAAGACCACGCCCTTGGCAGGGCGTGCCACCGGCACGCGCGGCGAATGACAATCGCACTCGCACTCGGGGATGCTACGCCGAGTGCAGCTCGGCGGGAATCACGACCGGATGCATTGCGGATCCGTTGACCAGCGAGATCGTCACGTCGTCGCTCCGCAACCGCTCCATGACGGCGCGCGGCATTCGCGCGCGAATCTTCACCCGGGAGTCGAAATACTCCTTGTCGACAACTTCCGCATGCTCCGCCAGGTAGGCGAAGAGCCGGCCGTTGCCGACATCCGTTTGAATCTCGGCATCGACGTAACTGGCTGCCAGACGGGCCGCAACCGCTTCCGCGAGCTTGTCGAGCCCGACCCCCTTCACCGCGCTCACCGTGACCGAATCCGCGAACCGGCTCCGCAGCACGTCGACCACCGAACGGTCCTTCACCGCGTCGATCTTGTTGAGCACGATCAGCGAGTTCGAATGATTCACGCCGATCTCGTCAAGCACGGTTTCGACCGTCTGAATCTGCCGTTCCGCTTCCGGATCGCTCGCATCGACGACGTGCAGCAGAAGATCCGCGTGCCGCGCTTCTTCGAGAGTCGACTTGAATGACGCAACGAGATGGTGCGGCAGATCGCGCACGAATCCGACCGTGTCGCTCAGCAGCACATCCCCCCAGTGCGGAAGATGCCAGCGGCGCGTCCGGGTGTCGAGCGTCGCAAAGAGCTTGTCGGCGACATACACCTCCGCGCCGGTGAGCGCATTCATCAGCGTGCTCTTGCCGGCGTTCGTGTAGCCGACGATCGAAACAGTGAGATGCTCGTTCCGGTTCGCGACGGTTCGCTCGCGCCGCTTTTCGACTTCCTGCAGCTTCTTCTTCAGCTCCGCGGTCCGCTTGTCGATCAGGCGGCGGTCGGTTTCGATCTGCTTTTCACCAGGACCGCGCCCGGCGCCGACACCACCCTCGATGCGCTCCAGGTGCGTCCACATCCGCTTCAACCGGTTGCGGAAGTACAGCAGCTGCGCGAGCTCGACCTGCAGCTTCGCTTCATAAGTCCGCGCGCGGCTTGCGAAGATGTCGAGAATCACTTCGCTCCGATCGACGATGACGCGATCGGTCGCCTTTTCCAGATTCCGCCCCTGCGACGGCGTGAGGTTGTTGTCGAAGACGACGAGCTCGGCGTCGGTCATCTCGACAAGCTGCTTCAGCTCCTCGAGCTTTCCCTTGCCGAGACAGGTTGCAATGTCGGGCCGTCCGCGGCTCTGCACCAGCGTGCCGACGACATTCACCCCGGCGGTCTTCACGAGCCCCTTCAACTCATCGAGCACCCGCTCCTTGTCGAGTTTGTTCGCAGGATCGACAACCGCCACCAGGACGGCCCGTTTCTGTTGGACGGCGAGTTCTTCGCGTTTGGGTGCTGCCAAAGGTGCTTCAATGCCTCCCGGGTTTCGATGAGCGCAGACAAAGCCGACCCTTCAAGTTTACGGGGGAGCGGCGGCCGGGACAATCGCTTCTCCGGCACCGACGGACACCAGGGCCAACGATCCGGTTCGCCGGAGCAGAGAGATTCCGGTCTCTGCCCCTTCACAACGCATTCCGGAGCACAGACATTCCCGTCTGTGCACTCTTCTCCCTCCCCGGAGCACAGACATTCCTGTCTGTGCCGCTCACCGTCTCTTGTGTCGCAGCCTCCCGACCGGGTGGCACGGCCAGGAGACCGGCCACAACGCTCCTCACTCCTGACACCTGAATCCTGACACCTATCAAAGGAAAGAGGCCGAGAGGACGCGGGGGGTCACTCTCGGCCTTTTATTGGTGTGTCGGCATGGCGCCGAATTGGTGGGAAGTCAGCCTGTCTCCACAGGCCGGTGGGCTATCTCTCTCCTCAAATGCGAACCGCTCTCTCCAGCCGTCCGCACTCTCGATTTCTGGGTTTCTCACTCACGCCTCTCTGTAATGCACACCGGATGCCAAATCTCGAACGATTTCCCACCCGGGTCGAAGTCCGCCGCGCAACTCCCCGTTTTCCAGCCACTTCCGCAAAAACACCCCGAATCGATCCGTTTTCCACCCCGAAAAACGCACGGCCAAACCTTGCAAGAATTACATCCCGGCCACGAATCGGAGTGAAAAACCGACAATCTGGCGTCGAGCAATCCAACGGTCGGCGTCACGCATTTCTTCCTCCAGGGAGCACAGACATTCCTGTCTGTGCATCTTCCGGAGTTTCCTCCCCACTGCGCAACGACCTCGCGAATCAGCACAGTTCGCCGTTGCAATGCCACGCACAATATCGCGTGGTATCGTCGACGAGCCCCGCTTTGATCGGGTTATCGACCATGTAACGCAGCTTTTCATCGAAATCGGCGGCGTCCCGAACGACTCGATCCCAAGATTCATCCTGCCAGATTTCCCCTCGAGTCTTTCGGGACTGATTGATCAATCGAGCAGAAACTCCTTTGATCCCTTTCATGATTCGCGGGAGTTCGATTCCGGGAAGCGTTCGTAGCAGCAGATGCACGTGATCGGGCATGACGACCGCTGCTGCGAGGAGGTAGTGCTTCTCGTGCCCCGTCCGGATGTGGTCCAGGACGGTCCTGCGTTCGAGCTCGGTGAGCGAGCCTGCTCGAAGCCGAAAGCTGACGAAGTAAGTCCCCTCGTCGATGGTCCAATGCGGCAGGTTCCGCTTTGTGATGTGCAGCTTGGGTTCAGGCATCGGAGTCCCGCGATTCGGCTGCGATTCGGCGCGACGGCACAGACAGGAATGTCTGTGCTCCCACTCAGAATACCGCGTTGGAATGACATTGCACCAAGACAATCCGAGAGAATGTGCGCTCTCAAGATTAAAGACATTCCTCCCCGCCGGTTTCCCTCCCCGGAGCACAGACATTCCTGTCTGTGAATCTTCGCAGCGCGTCCGGG
>JBFWWA010000203.1:0-7794 GCA_050246455.1 Planctomycetaceae bacterium | reverse complement strand
AGCTCGAACTGGGACCTCCGGTTAATCGGACCGAGAAATTCGCAGTGAACGTCGATCCCCGGGAGAGCGACCTGGCGGCTTTGAGCCTTGACGACCTGACTCGTGCAATTGCAGAGGGAGCGGGAGGTTTGCAGCCGGAACAGACGCGGGTGACGTCGGCGCAGCCGACGATGGCGACGGAGGAACTTTCGAAGTGGCTGCTGGTTTCAGCGTTCTGCCTGTTACTGGTGGAACAAATGATGGCGTGGCGATTCCAGCCAGGATTCGCGGTCCTGCTGCTGCTGGTGGCCGCGGCGCTGACGCGGCATGCGTCCGTCTGGCATCCGGCAGCGGGGTATGCTGCTGCGGTCGTATTTGTTGTCGTATTCGGCGCTGTCGTCGTAGTCCGACGGCGTCGGGCGCAGGCCGGTCCGTCGTAGCCGGCGGAATGGCTGTCGCTGTCCGTCAATCTTCGCGGGATCGAAACCGCCGTCATCGATTCCGCAGCCCGAATTTTCGCGTTGGCCCGTGACCCCGGCAGATTGGCGGTCTTGCCGCGGATTCGGCTTGGAAACGGTCGTTTCCGTTCGCCGGGACGAGTTGCAGAAGCCGAATTCAGGGAGAGGCCCGCCGGCAACTGCGTGGAAATTGTTTCCGTACCGGAACCCCCCGGTTCGCTCGATAATCGGGGGGATCTGGACTACACTGCGATAATGGAGAAGTTCCCACCGCCGGGGGCCCTCCGGCTGGTCGGAAACGAATCGACGGCACACAAAATCTGTGCGACTGAGGCATGTTCGAGATGAGCACGAAAGAGAAACGCCAAGTGACCGCATCCACGAAAAAGCCGGCACCCGCGAATCAGGTGACGACGATCAACGGAGCTGAAATTCTCGTCGAGGCGCTGGTCCATCAAGGCGTGAAGCATATCTTCGCCTATCCGGGCGGCGCGAGCATGCCGCTGCATCAGGCGCTCATCAAATACAAGGACGATATCCGCACCATCCTTCCGCGCCACGAACAAGGGGGCGGATTTGCGGCACAGGGTATCGCGCGGGCAACCGGCCAGGTCGGCGTCTGCATGGCGACGAGCGGTCCGGGTGCAACGAATCTCGTGACGGCTCTGGCCGACGCGAAGCTCGACAGCGTGCCGATCGTTGCCATCACGGGCCAGGTGCCGCAGCAGGTCATCGGCAGCGATGCATTTCAGGAAACGCCGACCGTCGAGGTCTGCCGCGCGATTACCAAGCATCACTACATGATCACGCGACTCGAGGACATCGCGCGGATTGTGAAGGAAGCGTTCTACGTGGCGAATACCGGTCGTCCTGGGCCGGTGCTCATCGATTTCCCGAAAGACATTCAACTTGCCACTCAGGATGAGAAGCCGGATTTCGATCCGGAGATGAACCTTCCGGGTTATCACCCCGAAGTGCGGAGCGCCGCCCCGGAGCAGATCAAGCAGATCATCGCGGCGGTGAAACGATCGCGGCGGCCGATCCTTTATGTCGGCGGCGGCTGCATTCATTCCAATGCATCTGAAGAGCTGCGGAAGTTCGCACTGCGTACCGGGATTCCAGTGACGACAACCGTAATGGGAATCGGCGCGTTTCCGGGCGATCATCCGCAGTCGCTGCACATGCTGGGAATGCATGGCACGGTGTATGCGAACTATGCAATTAACGAAGCGGACCTTCTGCTCGCCTTCGGCGTCCGGTTTGACGACCGCGTCACAGGCAAGCTGGAAGAATTCGCGAAGCATGGGAAGATCGTGCATGTCGATATCGATCCCTCCGAGATGCACAAGAACAAGGAAGCGCACATCCCGGTCATCGCCGATCTGCTTCCGGTTCTGAAGGCGCTCAATGCAGAGCTCAAGAACGAAGACATCCCGCAGATTGACGAATGGCTGACGCAGATCGCCGAATGGAAGGAGCGGTATCCGCTCCGCTATAACGATGCGGGCGATCTGATTCTGCAGCAGTACGCCATCGAAGAGCTCTGGCGGCAGACGAAAGAGCTCGATGCCTACGTCGCCGTCGGCGTCGGTCAGCATCAGATGTGGGCGGCACAGTTCTACAAATTCTCGCGTCCCCGCCACTGGCTCAGCAGCTCCGGGCTGGGAACGATGGGCTTCGGGCTTCCCGCAGCCATGGGAGTGCAGGCCGCCTTGCCGAACAACCTCGTCATCGATATCGACGGTGACGGATCGATGCTCATGAATGTGCAGGAGCTCGCGACCCTTCACTGCGAAAAGCTGCCGGTCAAAATCCTGCTTCTCAACAATCAGCACCTCGGCATGGTGGTGCAATGGGAAGATCGATTCATGGACGGCCGCCGGGCGCACACCTACCTCGGCCCGATCGATCACCCCGAAGCGGTCGGCGAGGGAGACGGTACGACTTTCAATGAGGTCACGTACCCGAACTATGTGAAAATCGCCGAGGGCTTCGGTCTCACGGCGAAGCAGGTGCGCAGCAAGGCGGAATTCCCGAAGGCATTGGCCGAGATGCTCAAGCATGACGGACCGTACCTGCTGGACGTGATCTGCCCGTACCAGGAACACGTCCTTCCGATGATTCCCGGCGGTAAGAGCGTTCGCGACATCATCATCGAATAGCGTCCGGCTGCATGCTTGCCGTTCAGCGGTGACGATTGCTATTCTCTGACCTGTCTGGCTGATTGCTGAAACCTGATCGCGGCTCGACCGAGTTCGCCGAAGTCTGAAAGCTCTGTCATGGGCAGCTATAACAAATACGATGCACGCGTCGATTCGCTTGTCATGGAGACCCGGACCTTCTGGGATCCGGAAACCGCGAAGCTGAAGCCCGAAGACAAAGAGTGGCTTGCTCAGGCCGTACACCGCGCGCCGGAAAAGGCGTCGAAGGTGCAATACGAGCGTTCGCACACCGGCTTCACGCGCGAGATCACCGTCACCGCCGCCGATGTCGAACGTCTTTACAACGAGAAGTTCGCCGGCTGAGCGATTCGAGGGGCCGGCACTTGGCCTCGATATTGCGCGGCCCGAACCCGTGACCGGCGGTTCCCCTATTTCATCCAGTGATTTATGTTCCAGACGCGCGTCGGCGTCGGTTCGGTCGGGACGGGCACAGGCTTCGACGGGCAGGTCTGCAAGCGGCCGAGCACTTCGTCGATGGAATCGGTCAGTATCAGCCGGTTGAGATCCTCTTCGGATATCGTCCGCTCCGCCAGCATCCGCGATCGCATGAATTCAATGAGCGGGGTCCAGAACTCGACGCCGACGAGAATAATCGGGAAGTCGAAAATCTTCTTTGTCTGCACCAGTGTCGCCGCCTCGAAGATTTCATCCATCGTCCCGAATCCGCCGGGAAGGCAGATGAACGCCTGAGAATACTTCACGAGCATCACCTTCCGGACGAAGAAGTACCGGAAGGTGACGACCTTGTCGACGTAGGGGTTCGCAGCCTGCTCCTCGGGGAGGATGATGTTGCAGCCGATCGAACGGCCGCCGGCCTCTTTCGCACCGCGGTTGGCTGCTTCCATCACTCCCGGGCCGCCGCCGGTGACGACGGTGAAGCCGAGGTTGGCGATACCCGCTCCAATTCTTCTTGCCAGCGCATAATAGCGATGATCTTCCTTGAAACGTGCGGAGCCGAAGACCGTAACGCATGGTCCGAGGAAGTGGAGCGCTCGAAAGCCGCGGATGAATTCGGCGACGATCCGCATGACGCGAAAGAACTCGGCTGTTCTCGACCGGGGCCCTTCGAGCAACTTCCGGTCTTCGGAGAGCGCGCCGTTTCTTACTGTCGGGAGAGTCGGTTTTTCGGGATAGGAAACGCTCATGTTCACAATACCGCGAGACAATACGGATTCCGGCGAAAACAATGACGCAGCCCATGATTGAGCCACTGTTACGGCTCAAACGCCGCGCCTATACTAGAAAACGGACAGGCCAGAGGCTATCGGCCGGGTTTGGCGGCATTCACTCGTCGGAAGCCCGGCCTGGTTCAAAGCCGGCCTGTTCGAGGAGTTGACGTGGCATCCGAAGTGAAAGATTCGGGAAGTCAGTCGAAGGGCGTTGGCCGCCGTTTCGGTCTCTGGTTCCGATTGGCTCTGCTCATCGCGATCTATCTGCTCAGTCCGGGGCCTGTTTTTTATGTCCGTCACCTTTCGCGGCTGGCGGAGATTCCCATCGGCCCGGCCAGCGCCGATGCCGAACTCGATACGACGGAAGTGGTGTCGGATGAGAAGGATCAGTTGATCCGAACGATTTACGCGCCGGTATTTGTTCTGCGGGAGCACATCCCGGCCGTCGACGGTTTTTACGACTGGTATCTGCATTTGTTCGTGCCGCGATCGCCGCGCGAAACCAAGGTTGGCGCGATCTGAAAACTGATCGCACCGACCGCAACCGGCGGGCTTGAGCGATTCTTCCGACCCCTGACCCCTGAATTCCGACTTCGACCTCCGATGCCCGACTTCCAGCTTGAGAGTGAGTTCGAACCCGCCGGCGACCAGCCAAAGGCGATCAAGGCGCTCGTCGACGGACTGCACCGTGAGAAGAAAAGCCAGGTGCTTCTCGGAGTCACCGGCTCGGGCAAGACGTTCACCATGGCGAACGTCATCGCGCAGCTGAACCGCCCGACTCTCGTTCTCTCGCACAACAAGACGCTTGCAGCACAACTCTACGGCGAGTTCCGCGAATTCTTTCCGCATAACGCCGTGTCGTATTTCGTCAGCTATTACGACTACTACCAGCCTGAGGCATACATCCCGCAGCGCGACATCTACATTGAAAAGGATGCGTCGATCAATGAGGAGATCGATCGTCTCCGGCTCCTGGCGACGAGCGCGCTCGTCAGCCGTCGCGATGTCATTGTTGTCGCGAGCGTCAGCTGCATCTACGGTTTGGGATCGCCAAAGGACTATCTCGAAATGATGGTTCCGCTACGTTCAGGCGATTCGATCGATCGCGATGAACTGCTGCTCAAACTCGTTGATATTCATTACGAGCGGAACGATTTCGAACTGGCGCGCGGCCGATTCCGTGTTCGGGGCGACGTGATCGAAGTCTGGCCTGCCTACGAAGAGTTCGCGTATCGAATCGAGCTCTGGGGGGATCAGGTCGACAAACTCTCGATCATCAATCCTCTGACGGGCGAACAGTCGCGGAATCTCGATGACCTGTACGTCTACCCGGCGAAACACTTCGTCATGCCGCAGGAGAGGATTGACAACGCCCTCGGAGAGATCCAGTCGGAGCTCGACCGCCGGCTCGACGAGTTCCGCAAGCAGGGGAAGCTGCTCGAAGCGCAGCGGCTTGCAGCGCGCACCCGGTACGACATGGAGTTGCTGAAGGAAGTCGGGTTCTGCCCAGGCATCGAGAATTACAGCCGTGCCCTCGCGGGGCGCCAGCCCGGCCAGCCGCCGTACACCCTGCTCGACTTCTTCCCCGACGATTTCTTGATGTTCGTCGACGAGTCACACGTCACGATTCCGCAGATCCGGGGAATGTCGGCGGGGGACCACGCACGCAAAACGACGCTCGTCGAGCATGGTTTCCGCTTGCCGATGGCACTCGACAACCGACCGCTCCGCTTCGAGGAATGGAACACGCGCCGCAAACAGACCATTTTCGTCTCCGCGACTCCCGAAGATTGGGAGCTTGAACAGTCGGGAGGGGAGATTGTCGAACAGGTCATTCGCCCGACGGGACTCATCGACCCGAAGATTCATGTTGCGCCGGCGCGCGGGCAGGTTCCACATCTGCTGGAGGAAATCAAGAAGCGCGCCGCGCGGGATGAACGCGTCCTTGTCACAACGCTCACGAAACGTCTCGCGGAAGACTTGAGCACCTACCTCCGCGAAGAGGGAGTGCGTTGCGAATGGCTGCATTCGGAGCTCGATGCCATCGAGCGCGTCACCGTTCTCCGAGAGCTGCGCGAACAGAAGTTCGATGCGGTCGTCGGAGTGAATCTGCTGCGCGAGGGGCTCGATCTGCCGGAAGTCTCGCTCGTCGCGATTCTCGATGCTGACAAGGAAGGCTTCCTTCGGAGCGAAACCAGCCTGATCCAGACGATCGGCCGTTCGGCACGCAATGTGAACGCCGAAGTGATCCTTTACGCCGATTCCGTAACCGCGAGCATGCAGAACGCGATCGAAGAGACGAACCGCCGCCGCGCTCTGCAAGAGAAGTACAACGAAGAGCACGGCATCACTCCGGAAACGATCCGAAAGGCGATCCGCCGCGGAATTGAGGAAGAAATCCAGGCGCGTCGGATCGTTCAGAATGCGGCCGGTCTTTCGGACGAGTCGCGTTATGTCACGCAGGAGTTCCTGAACGAACTCGAGGCGGAGATGATGGCCGCAGCGGAGTCGCTCGAATTCGAACGTGCTGCGCAGCTTCGCGACCGCATAGTCGAGCTCAAGAAGAAGATGGGGCAGCCGATCGCCGAAGAATCAGCGGCCGACGGCGATGGGGATTCTGCCGGCTTTGCATCGTCGGCCACCCGATGGAGGAAGGGGAAGCCGCAAAGGCGGGGTCGCGGGCGTGGGGGCTCCGGCCGGCGCGTCCCCAAGCCTTGACGGATCGACAGGTGTCGCCGTCGAGTCCCGGAGATACCCGCCCCACCCGCTGATACGTCGCCGAGCGGTGCGGGATGCCGTCAGATTTTCCATCTGAATCGATTGCTCCGACGATCCGGCGTCGCATCTCGGCGCACGAAGTGCAGGTGCGGTATCCACCGGTCTGTAAAATGCGATTCTGGCGTACACTGGTTGTGGGCCGTTTTGGTGGAGCGATGCGATGTGGCGAGAACACGTCCAGAAGGTATTGCGGTGGATCACGCATGTCATTCAGCAGCCGCGGGATGAGCTGAGCCGCTGGCAGCGGGCGGCGCGCTATTCGTACGACCTCGCCCGTTACGGCCTCCGCCAGTTACGGGAAGACCGTGCACCGCAAATGGCGGCGGCGCTGGCGTATGAGACGCTCTTCGCGCTCGTCCCCGTCCTGGTGATGGCCATGATTCTCGTGCGCGGGATCATCGGAGTGCCGCAGTTCCTCAGGCTTGCGGAAGACACTCTGGAGTCGGCGGGCTTACAGCATGTCACGATGTCGCGCGCCGCGGAGGGTAAGACCGAGTCGGTTTCGCTGCAGCATTGGCTGGAAGCGCTGATCGGACAAGCGGGACAGATCGACATGAGTGCCGTGGGATGGGTCGGGTTCGCGATCATCGTCTACGCGGCGATCAGCATCCTCGTGACGATCGAGAAAAGCTTTAACACAATCTATCGCGCGCCGGAGGGGCGGCCGTGGGTGCGCCGTGTTCCGCTCTACTGGTTTCTCATTACGGCCAGCCCCCTCGCCGTGAGCCTGACCGCGATTCTGCACGGCCGCGTTGAGTCCTGGGCGCAGTCGCTTGTCTGGGCGCCGTGGTTTGCTTCGGTCATCGGATTGACGTGGAGCGTTTGCGTCGGATGGCTGTTCTGGTTTTCCGTCTATTCCTTCGTTCCGAACACGACGGTGAACTACAAGTCGACGGCGATCGGAGCTCTCGTTTGTGTTGTCTTGCTCGAGATCGGAAAGAGCACGCTCAGTGCGTATATGTCGCGCGCCTTCTCCGTCAACCCGCTCTACAGCTCACTCGGATTGATCCCGTTGTTTATGTTCTGGGTCTACCTGATGTGGATGGCGGTGCTGTTCGGACTGGAAGTCAGTGCGACGCTGCAGTTCGTGGGAGACCGGGCGTTTGAAGAGATGGAGACGCGGCGACAGTTTGCAGCTCTTGTCGAACCGTCGATCGTGGTCTCGGTCGCGCAGATCGTCGGCGAGAA
>JBFWWA010000202.1:0-7809 GCA_050246455.1 Planctomycetaceae bacterium | reverse complement strand
TCGAGCAGACTCTTCGTGTTGGCATGGAGGAATTCCATCGCAAAGTGAATTCCTTTGAGCTGCCGGCCGGGAAGCGGCAGGTCGCGAGGCTTCGTCGCACCGGTGCAGAGGACAATTGCGTCGAACTCGTTCTTGAGATCGGCCGCCTTGACCGTCTTGCCGATTTCCGTGCTGACGACGAACTTCACACCCTCGGCTTCCATCTGCTTCACGCGCCGCTCGACAGTCTGCTTGTCGAGCTTCATGTTTGGGATGCCGTACATGAGGAGCCCGCCGATTCGGTCGTGCCGTTCGAACACTGTGACCAAATGGCCGGCTTTGTTCAGCTGCGCGGCGCAGGCCAGGCCCGCCGGCCCGGAGCCGACGACGGCGACTTTCTTTCCCGTCCGCTTGTGAGGCGGGTTAGGAACAACCCAGCCTTCTTCAAAGCCCTTGTCGATGATTGCGCACTCGATGCTCTTGATGGTGACAGGGGGCTCGATGATTCCAAGAACGCAGGAACCTTCACACGGTGCGGGACAGACCCGGCCGGTGAACTCCGGGAAATTGTTCGTCTTGTGCAGCCGGTCGAGCGCTTCGCGCCAGTGATTGCGATAGACGAGGTCGTTCCACTCTGGAATGAGATTGTTGACCGGACACCCAGCCGCCATATTGGCCATGAGATCGCCGGTATGACAGAACGGCACTCCGCAATCCATGCAGCGCGCACCCTGGTTGCGCAGCGCCGATTCCGGCATATGCTCGTGGAATTCCTTCCAGTCGAGAATGCGCAGCGACGGATCGCGCTCGTGAGGGGTCTCCCGTTCAAACTCCTTAAAGCCGGTCGGCTTGCCCATGAATCGCTCTCAATCTCTCAATGATTCTGTCTGTCGATTGTTCCGAAGTGGTGCGGTGTTGCTGCGATCCGGGCACTCTTTTGTATTCACGTTCGATGTGACCGTAGCAGCGCGGGTGGTTTACCCGGTTCGGATCATTTTTGCCCGCCCCGAGAAACCGCAACCGCTTTCGGCTCCGAAGCACTGGGTACGACCGATTCCTTCGGCGTGCCGTCCTGGGCCAGCTCCGCCAGCGCCCGCTTGTAATCGATCGGCATCACCTTTGTGAATTGCCGGACCGCCGAGTTCCAGTTCGCAAGAATTCGCTCCGCAATCTCCGAGCCGGTGAATCGCTTGTGATTCTCGATCATCCCCTTGAGCTGCGCAACGTCGGCTTCCGAGCTCATGTCTTCGAGCTCGACCATTTCGAGGTTGCAGTTGCCGAGGAGTTGCTCGTCGGGATCGTAGACGTACGCAATTCCGCCCGACATCCCGGCCGCAAAGTTGCGACCGGTCGGTCCGAGAATTACCGCAACGCCGCCGGTCATGTACTCGCACCCGTGGTCGCCTACACCCTCGATGACCGCGTGGGCACCGGAGTTGCGAACACAGAATCGCTCGGCCGCTCGGCCGCGGAAATACGCTTCACCATGCACCGCGCCGTAAAGAGCGACGTTGCCGATGATGATGTTCTCTTCGGCCTTGAACCCCGAGTTGCGCGGCGGATAGACGATGATTCGACCGCCGGAAAGGCCCTTTCCGACATAGTCGTTGGCGTCTCCCTCGAGTTCGATCGTCACGCCATGCGCCAGCCAGGCCCCCAGGCTTTGCCCGGCGGAACCCTTCGCCTGGATGTGAATCGTCTCGTCGGGAAGTCCGTCCGGCCCCCATTGCTTTGAAACGTGATGGCTGAGCATCGTGCCGAACGCGCGGTCGATGTTTTCGACAATCATCGGGAACTTGACCGGGTGTCGATCGTAAATCGCCCCCCACGCTTCCTGGATCAGCTTGTTGTCGAGCACTTCTTCCAGGCCGTGGTTCTGGGAAATCGTACAGTACACCTGCACGTCGGGATGCGGCTTCCGGGCCGGCGTGAGAATCGGCGAGAGGTCAAGCCCCTTGGCCTTCCAGTGATCCATCGGCCGGTCGAACTCGAGCAGGTCGCATCTCCCGACCATCTCATTGATGGTCCGGAAACCGAGCTGCGCCATAATTTCCCGGCACTCTTCCGCAACGAGGAAGAAATAATTGACGAGATGTTCCGGTTTGCCTTCGAACTTTTTCCGCAGCACGGGGTCCTGCGTTGCGATGCCGACCGGGCAGGTGTTGAGATGACACTTGCGCATCATGATGCAACCCATCGTGATGAGCGGCGCCGTCGAGAATCCGAATTCCTCGGCTCCGAGCAGACAGGCGATCGCCACATCGCGGCCGGTCTTGATCTGGCCATCGGTCTGCAACCGCACGCGGCTGCGGAGATCGTTCATCACAAGCGTCTGGTGCGTCTCGGCAATGCCGAGCTCCCACGGAAGCCCCGCGTGCTTGATGCTCGTGAGCGGAGAGGCGCCGGTTCCGCCGACGTCGCCGGCGATGAGAATATTGTCGGCATGCCCCTTCGCCACGCCGGCCGCAATTGTGCCGACTCCCACTTCGGAGACCAGCTTCACGCTGATTCGCGCCGAAGGGTTCGAATTCTTCAAGTCGAAGATCAGCTGCGCGAGGTCTTCGATCGAGTAAATGTCGTGGTGCGGAGGCGGGCTGATGAGACCGACGCCCGGCGTTGAATGCCGAACCGCCGCGATCGTGCGATCGACTTTGCCGCCGGGAAGTTCTCCCCCTTCGCCAGGCTTGGCACCTTGCGAAATCTTGATCTGCAGCTCGTCGGCATTCGTGAGATACCAGCTCGTGACGCCGAAGCGGCCCGAAGCCACCTGCTTGATGGCGGAGCGCTTCGAATCTCCGTTCGGCAATGGGCGGAATCGTTCGTAATCTTCGCCGCCTTCGCCGGTGTTGCTCTTCCCCCCAAGCCGATTCATAGCGACCGCGATCGCCTCATGCGACTCGGCCGAGATCGAGCCGAAGCTCATCGCGCCGGTGCAGAATCGCTTCACGATTTCGCTGGCGGGCTCGACTTCCTCGAGCGGCACCGGTGTCCCCTGCTTGAACTTGAGGAAGCCGCGGAGATGGCATTCGCGGCTCGTCTGCTCGTTGATCCGCTTCGCGAACCGCTTGTACGCATCGCGATCGCCCGTGCGGGCGGCTGCCTGAATCTCGGCGATCGTATGCGGATTCCACGCATGCTTCTCGCCGGTCTTCCGCCAATGGTAGAGACCGGGATTCGGCAACACCGGCAGACGGACCTGCTCGCGCGTCGGGTATCCGAGTTCGTGGCGGCGGATGATCTCTTCCGCGACGACGTCGAAGCCGATACCGCGGATGCGGCTTGCAGTGCCGTTGAAGCAGAGGTCGACCACTTCGTTGTCGATTCCGACCGCTTCAAAAATCTGGGCCCCCTTGTAGCTCTGGAGAGTGGAGATTCCCATCTTCCCCATGACCTTGAGCATTCCCTTGGCGACACCCTTGCGATAGGCGTCCTCAATCTTCTTGTCGCTCCACTCGCTTTCGAGCAATCCTTCCTCGCGCGCGGCGGAAATGGCCTCGAATGCCAGATACGGATTGATCACGTCGGCACCGTATCCGACGAGCAGGCAGTAATGGTGTACTTCCCGTGCCTCACCCGACTCGACCACAATGCCGATGCGCGTTCGCTCTTCGTGGCGGACCAGATGGTGATGCACAGCGCCCGTCGCGAGCAAAGAACTGATCGGCACCCGTTCACTGCTGGTCGCGCGGTCCGACAGAATGATCAGGCTGAAGCCGTCGGCAATCGCCTGACGCGCTTCCGCGCAGATCCGGTCGAGCGCCGGACGAAGTCCGGATGTTCCTTCGGAACGGGGGAAAGTCGCATCAATGGTGCGAGTCTTCCAGCCGCGATGATCCAGGCTCTTCAGCTTGGCAAGTTCTTTGTTCGAAAGAATCGGGTGCGGGACGAGGAGCCGATGGCATTGCCCTTCGGTCGTTTCGAGGAGATTCCCCTCGGGACCGATGAAGCACTCCAGCGACATGATGATTTCCTCGCGGATCGAATCGATGGCGGGGTTCGTCACCTGCGCAAAGAGCTGCTTGAAGTAGTCGTAAAGCATACGCGGCTGGTCGCTCAAACATTCGAGCGCCGCGTCGTTCCCCATCGAGCCGATGGGATCCTTCTTCTCCCGCAGCAGCGGAATGAGCATGAAGTTGAGCGTTTCGACGGTGTAACCGAAGGCCTGCATCCGCGCCAGGAGGTCTTCGGCCCCATACGGTTCGACAAGAGTTCCTTCCGGGAGCTTTTCGAGTTCGAGCCGTTGGCGCGTCAGCCATTCTTTGTAGTTGCGCTTGCTTGCGACGTCGCGCTTGAGCTCTTCGTCGTCGATGATTCGCCCCTGCTCGAAGTCGACCAGAAACATGCGCCCGGGCTGGAGACGTCCCTTGATCGCCACGTTTTCCGGCGGAATGTCGAGCACGCCGACTTCGCTGGCCATCACGACCTTGTCGTCGCGAGTGACGTAGAAGCGGCTCGGGCGCAGACCATTCCGGTCGAGACAGGCGCCGATGTAGCGGCCGTCCGTGAACGAGATCGACGCGGGGCCGTCCCACGGTTCCTGGAGCGCGGAGTGATACTCGTAGAACGCGCGTTTCGCTTCAGGCATGGTGTGATGATTCTGCCACGCTTCCGGAATCATCATCATCATCGCCTCGGGAAGGCTGCGGCCGGCATGCAGCAGCAGTTCGAGGGCGTTGTCGAAATTCCCCGAGTCGGAGCAGTGAGGCTCGATGATCGGGAAGAGCTTTTCAAGATCTTCGCCGAACAGTTCGCTCTTCATGACCCCCTGACGGGCGAACATCCAGTTCGCGTTTCCGCGAAGCGTGTTGATTTCGCCGTTATGGGCCATGAACCGGCAAGGCTGCGCACGGTCCCAGCTCGGGAAGGTGTTCGTCGAAAAACGGGAGTGAACCATCGCGAGATGGCTCTTGTAGTCGGCATCCTGCAGGTCGGGGAAATACGGCATCACCTGGAGCGCGGTGAGCATTCCCTTGTAGATGATCACTTTGCTCGAGAGCGAGCAGTAGTAGAACATCAAAGCCTGCGGCATGTCGCTCGTGCGCAGAAGACGGCTCGACATCTTCTGGATGATGAAGAGCTGCCGTTCGAGAGTTTCCTGATCGATGCCGTCGGCGGCGGCGATGAAGATCTGCGCCATCGCCGGTTCCGCCGCGCGGGCGGACGGTCCAATGTCCGCTTCGTCCGGGGCCGTCGGCAGATTCCGCCAGCCGAGCAGCTTCTGCCCCTGCTGCGCGATGATTTGGTTGACTGTCTGCTTGCACTTTTCTCGCTGGGTCGGGTCGGTCGGCAGAAAGACGTTGCCGACGCCGTACCGACCGGCTGCGGGGAGCTCGATGCCGAGATCCTGCTTCGCGACCTTGCATAGAAAGTCGTGCGGCAGCGCGGTGAGAATTCCGGCGCCGTCGCCGGTGTTCGCCTCGCATCCGCAGGCGCCGCGATGCACCATGTGGCGAAGGATGCGATCCGCATCGTCGATGATCTGCCGCGACTTCACACCTTTAATATGAGCGACGAAGCCGACGCCGCAGCTGTCGTGCTCGTATGCGGGATCATAAAGACCATGCGCCGCCGGGTAGCCCAACCCGAAAGGAAGCTGAGCGGAGCCGGGGTTTCGCGGATTCTGTTGAGGATTCGCCATCGTTTGTCTCAGTTCTACTCGTCCTGACTTTTCAACCACGTAATCGATGCGAGATCGGCCGACAGGTTCGCGTTGCAGCATCGGATGCGCGAAACGCGCGAACAATGCGACAGACGATCGACTGTCGGGAATCGGGGCGTCCTGCCCGGCGGCGCCTTCGAAGAGAAGACGCTGCACAAACCGTTCGGCGACTGCATCCGTGGGCCGCCGTTCAATTCAGTTTGCCCGGACCGTTTCGGCCGAATGCGTATCCCGGCCGATTTTCTGAAAGGTGTCGGGATCTTCGTGCAACAGCTCGATGAGCTTATTCGCAGCGGTCGTCAACGTCCGGTTGCGCTTGTGCACGATTCCAAGCGGCCGGAACCATTTCTTGCCATCTATATGAACGATATCGAGAAGGCCGGCGTCGAGTTCGCGCCGGACCGTGGGCATCGGCAGCAGGGCGACGCCCGAACCAATCTCAACGGCACGCTTGATGTTCTCGATGTTGTCGAATGCGTGCACGATATTAACCGAAATCTTCGCCTGTTTCAGCCAGCGATCGAGTTGTTTGCGTATCGTCAGATCGGGCGTGAAGCTGACGAAATCCTCGCCGTCGACCTCCGAAGGAGCAATCGACCCCCGCCCCGCCAGACGGTGCCGCGGCGAAACAACGAGTACGAATTCCTGTTCCTGCCACGGTATGCAGCTGATTTCGCCGCTGTCGCGCGGAAACGAAACGAGCCCGAGGTCGGCTTCGTCGCTTGCCACACGGGCATAGACCGCGTCCGGATGAAGGTATTCAATCTGCAGGGTCGCATCCGGGTAGAGCGCCTCGTACCGTTTCACGTACGCATCCATCTGAAGCAGTCCGACGGAGTAGATCGCGGCGACCCGCACCCGCCCGACCACCTTGTTCCGCATCTGTTGAACGCGGTCCTCAATGTTCCGAAACGATTCGAGAATCTTGCGGCAGCCGTCGTAGTAGATTTGCCCCGCGGGAGTCAGCTCGAACGGACGCTTTGAGCGGTCGATCAGCCGGCAGCCGAGCCTCTTTTCCAGCATGTGCACCGCCTGGCTGGCGGAGGACTGCGAGACGTTGTGGGCATCCGCCGCTTTCGAGAAGCTGCCGCGGGCAACGACCTCGCAGAAGATTTCAACGTTTCGCAGGTGCATGACGGACTTCGCGTTACTGAACAGAGCCGCTGCGGAGAAAGGAAAATCCCGGGAACTGTGGCAGTATCCGATGCTCCGCTTGCGATCTTCAGGACCGCAAGGTATCAGAAACCCCGATAAAGAGCCCCCTCTTGTATTAAAAATGCGAATAGGCAGTCTACGCCTCGGCCGGCGGTCCGTCAATAGTCTGCCCCAAGGAAACAACAGCGGATTGAGGCATTGGCAACGAGGCCGATCGGCATTGTCTGAACGGAGGCGGATTGCCCCGGAGTTGCCGTTGCCGGCGGACTCCCCAGTTTCATACGGCAGAACTAGAATGCACTCCGCCAGCTGGGACCGGAACGACTACTGAAGGAGTCAGAAATGGGACGCAAGAGGATTCTTTTCGTCGGCCTTGTCGGCTTGTTCGGGTTCGCAATCCTCCCCGGATGCGCCGAGAAACCGGCTGAGCCCCCCAAAGCTCCCGCCCCGGCGACTCCGAAAGCGGAACGAACCGGCAAACTCGAGTCTTCTTCCGACGTCGCTTCGGCAACCAGCCCGAAGCCGCCCGCAGCGCATCCGGCACCGTCACAAACCCCGGACCGCGCGGTCAGCACTGTCCTTGAGGGGATGCAGGCGAATCATCCGGAAGCGATCTGGGATTTCCTGCCCGCTTCGATGCAGGCGAACCTGAACGAAGCTGTCCGTGAAGTCGGCCGATCCGCGGACGCCGAACTCTGGACCCGTGTCGCAGGTCTTCTCGAAAAGATCGCGACAATTTTCGAAACGAAGAAGGAATTCATCCTCGCCAGTCCTTTCTGGAAGACGGCCGAGAAGGTCGATCCGAAAAAAATCGAAGCGAACTGGGAGCACGTCGTCGGCTTGCTCCATTCCGTCGTGCGAAGTGAACTCGCGGACGTCGAACGGCTCAAAGAGTTCGATGGGCGCAAATTCCTGGCTGACGCCGGCGGAAAGTTTCTCACGCATCTGCAAGCGCTTTCCAGCACACTCCAGACGAGCACCATCGCCGACCTCAAGGCTGTGAAGGTGACCCTCAA
>JBFWWA010000201.1:0-7829 GCA_050246455.1 Planctomycetaceae bacterium | reverse complement strand
AGTACTGTTGAAGACACTGGCGTGGAGGTCCGGGGGGCTTGGACTGCTGTTGTTCTGGCCTGCATTGAGTTGCGGACTCCTTTCGGTCGCATACGCCGGCTGGGGGCCGCGCGTTTTCAGCAAGCGAACCGACGGCACGCTTCCATTGTCGACAACTCTGCTCCATTTCCCATATCTCGGCGCGAGCTGGCTATTGTGGCACATTGATCGAATTATCCGACGTGAAACGGCTCGTCATGAGTTGCTTCCCGGAATCTGGATCGGCCGGCGTCTGCTCTCGTCGGAGCTGCCGCCTGAGTTCGACCACGTCGTCGACCTGACCTGCGAGTTCTCGGAGCCCCATTCGATTCGAAGCCGTCGTCATTACCGCCACTTTCCCATCCTCGATGGTGCCGAAGTCAGTGGCCCCGATTTGCTGGAACTCGCGAGGGAGATCGCGCAATATCACACGCCGGTTTACATTCATTGCGCAGGAGGCAAAGGACGAACTGGAATGGTTGCAGCGGCAATCGTCTTGGTGCTTGGAAAAGCAGCCACTGCAGCGGAAGCGATCACTTTCGCGGAAAGCCAGCGACCGCTGATTTCGTTAACGCGGAAGCAGCAAAGAGCCGTTGAGCGAGTCCTTTACTGCCTCAGATGGGAACAAGGAGATGACCCCGAGTATGATGAGTCGTTTGAATTGGGCCCGAATTCGGGAACAGATTCTGATACAGGCTTGAACCCCGCACCCAAATGATCTCGACACAGGTATGATATCGTGACGCAATCTTTGATCGGAACATCCAAACGTGAGCTCGATACACCCATTCTCTGTATCGACCTCGACGTGATGGAGTCGAACATCGCCCGCATGGCGAATTTCATGGCCCAGCGCGGGAAGCAGTGGCGGCCGCATGCGAAGTGTCACAAGACGCCTGCCATCGCGCATATGCAGATCGCCGCTGGTGCAATCGGAGTCACTTGCGCGAAAGTTTCCGAAGCGGAAGTGATGGCCGCCGCCGGCATTCGTGACATCCTCATTGCGAACATGATCGTCGGCCCGCGGAAGCTCGAACGGGTCGTTTCGCTTTGCCGATCGGCCGATCCGATCGTCGCGTGCGATCATTACGCGCAGGTCGAGCCATTGTCGGCGATCTGCGATAAGCACGGCGTGAGCTGCCGCGTCATCATCGAAGTCAACATCGGGCTCGACCGCGTCGGCATCCGACCGGGGCGCGACACGCTCGACCTCGCCCTTGCCATCGATAAGCTGCCCGGGGTCGAGTTCGCGGGCATCATGGGTTACGAAGGGCATCTGCTGCAGGTCGTCGATCAGGCAGAGAAGCGGCAGAAGATTGCGGAGTCGGTCGGTATCCTCGTTGAGTGCCGCGACCTGATTCTGAAAAACGGCCTCAAGTGCGACATCGTAAGCGCCGGTGGGACCGGCTCCTACCAGATCACGAGCGACTCCCCCGGCATCACCGAGCTCCAGGCGGGGGGCGGAATTTTCGCCGACCCGATGTACCGTCACAAGATGCATGTCGACGGGCTCGACTACGCACTGACCGTGCTCGCCACGGTCGTAAGCCGCCCCGTCATCGACAAAGCGATTCTCGACAGCGGCCGCAAGACGCTCAACCCGGACCTGCACATGCCGCTCGTCAAACGGTTCGCACAAAATGAAGCGGAAGCGGTTCGCCTGAGCGCCGAACATTGCGAGCTCAAACTGAGCGGCGCGGCACGCGACCTCAAAATCGGCGACAAGGTCGAGCTCATCGTCGGCTACGCCGATTTCACGACAGTGCTCCACGATGAATTCCACGGCTTCCGCAACGACCGGCTCGAAGTCGTCTGGCCCATTCTGGGACGGGGCAAGATTCAGTAAGCAGGTTTCAGCGATCAGGGGTCCGGTTTCAGCAAAACAAGCCCACCGCTCGCACGCGGTGGGAACCCCCGCACCGCTTGAATCCCACTTCCGGCCTGCCGATACTGGCTCTGTAGTTTCTATTCAGCGCGGAGGTTGCGTTCGATGCTGTCAGCACGATCCTGCACTTTGCTCCTGTTGTTCGCGATGGTCACAGCCGGCGCGGAATCATCCATCCGTGCCGCCGAGTTTTCGCTCAACAGCCACACGTTCGTATTGCCGGACGGTTTTGTCATCGAGCAGGTTGCCGGACCGCCGCTGGTCGATCGACCGATCACCGCCGCGTTCGACGAAAAAGGGTGTCTCTACGTCACCGACTCATCCGGTTCGAACGACAAGCCCGATAAGCAGCTCATTGATAAGCCTCATCGAGTCGTGCGTCTCGAAGACAGCGACGGCGACGGCACCTTCGACAAGCGGACGATCTTCGCCGACAAAATGATGTTCCCCGAGGGAACAATGTGGCTCGACGGCTCGGTCTATGTCGCAGCACCGCCGTCGATCTGGAAGCTGACCGACACAAACGACGACGGCGTGGCCGACGAGCGGGTCGAATGGTTTCAGGGAAAGACTCTCACAGGCTGCGCGAACGATCTGCATGGTCCGTATCTCGGTCCCGACGGCTGGATCTACTGGGCGAAAGGAGCATTCGCAGAACAGAAATACGATCGGCCGGGGAAGAAGCCGTTGGTGACAAAGGCGGCGCACATCTTCCGCTCGAGGCCCGACGGGAGCGGCATCGAGCCGGTGATGACTGGCGGGATGGACAATCCGGTCGATGTCGTTTTCACACCGGGCGGCGAGCGGATTTTCACGACGACATTTCTGCAGAACCCTGGCGGCGGGCGGCGCGACGGCTTGATTCACGCGATCTACGGCGGCGTCTACGGCAAGATTCACGACCCGATGGAACACGCGCCGCGCACCGGCGACATCCTGCCCACGCTCGTGCATCTCGGGCCGGCGGCGCCGTGCGGACTTGTGCGCGTCGAATCGAAATCGCTCGGCGCGGGTTACGAGAACAATCTCTTCGCCTGCCAGTTCAATCGGGCGCGCGTCTCAAGGCATGCGCTCAAGCCGAGCGGAGCGACGTTCGCATCGACCGATGACGATTTCGTCGTGTCGAAAAACATGGACTTCCATCCGACCGATGTGATCGAAGACGCTGACGGCAGCCTCGTGATTCTCGATACGGGCGGATGGTACAAGCTCTGTTGCCCGACGTCGCAATTGCCGAAGCCCGACGTGCTCGGCGCGATCTACCGCGTCCGCCGCAAGGATGGACCGAAGATCGCGGACGCGCGCGGCCGGAAAATCGAATGGGCGAAGCTCGACCTTGCATCGCTCGCGAAACGACTTGGCGATGATCGCCCTGCCGTCCGGAATCGAGCGGCGGACCTGCTCGTAAAGAGCGGGGGAGCGGCTGTTCCGGCCCTCGCAACTGAGCTCGCGAGCGCCGCGATCGATGCACGGCTGCAGGCGGTCTGGACACTCACACGCATCGAGCATCCCGATGCCAGAAAAGCAGTCCGCACAGCACTTCGCGACGGCGACGAAACCGTCCGGCAGGCGGCGATTCATTCGGCTGCTCTCTGGCGCGACGCCGCGGCGACACCGCTGCTCGTCGAAACTCTCTCGGGCGGGTCAGCGCAAAACGAACGAGCAGCCGCCGAGGCCCTGGGTCGGATCGGCGACAAGGAGACAGTCGAAGCGATTCTCAAGGCCGCCAGCCGCCTGGGGTCGAAACCATCCGGTTCGGCCGCCGAATCCGGGCCCGTCGGCAATGCGGCGAATCCACTGGAACGCGATCGCATTCTCGAACACTCGCTGACGTTCGCCTTAATTGAAATTGGTGACGTCAAGCATTCCGAGGCCGCAGTGGTTTTCGGTCACGATTCCTGGTTGAAGCGGGCGGCTCTCATTTCGCTCGACCAGATGGAAGGCGGATCGATCCATCCGGATGTCGTCGCCAAACTGCTCGTTTCACCCGATCCCGTGATCAAGGACGCCGCTTCCTGGATCATCGGCCGGCATCCGGACTGGGGTTCCTCCCTGGTCGCTTTGTTTCGCGAGAAAATCGCAGCAACGGATTTGAGCGAAGCCGATGTTGCCGAGCTCGAAGGTTACCTCGCGAAGTTCGCCCTTAACTCTGCCGTGCAGGAACTCCTGGCCGCATCACTGCGGGAATCGTCGGTCAGCTCCGATAGAAAACAGATGATGCTGCGCGCGATCCGCACCTCGGGGGTGAAGATTCCGGAAAGCTGGCGGGAGCCGCTTGCAAGCGCCCTCAAAGACGACGACAACAAGCTCGTGCACGAAGCGGTGCGAACCATCCGCGCTCTCCCCGCCGAGAAGGAAACGGCAGCGGCGTTCAAGCCTCCGCTCCTCGCGGTCGCGCAGAATTCCAGGCTCCCGGCCGATCTCCGCCTCGATGCACTCGCGGCAATTGCCGGAGGACTCGACGAGATCGATCCCGGCACCTTCGGGTTTCTCCGCCAGGGGCTGAATCCGGAAAACTCGGTTCTCAGTCGCTCGGCGGCGGCGGACGTGCTCGCGAAATCGCGACTGACTTCGGAACAACTCTCGCAACTCGCCGACGCGTTCGCAACGACCGGCCCGCTCGAAGCCGACAAACTGCTCGGAGCCTACGAACTCTCGACCGACGAATCGGTCGGAACAAAGCTGATCAGTGCGCTCAAAAGCTCGCCGGCGCTCACGTCACTTCGAGTCGATTCGATCCGCGCGCGAATCGCAAAGCAGAGTCCGTCGGTAAAATCGAAAGCGGAAGAGCTCTACGCCATCATCAACGTCGACATCGCCCGGCAGAAGCAGAAGCTCGAGGAACTGCTCCCTTCGCTTGCGCACGGAGATGTGCGGCGCGGGCAGGAAGTCTTCCGCCGCGAGAAGTCGGCCTGCATCACCTGCCACGGCTTCGGCTACGTCGGCGGAAACGTCGGGCCGGACCTGACGCGCATCGGCGGCATCCGCACCGAACGGGACCTTCTCGAAGCGATTCTCTTTCCGAGCGCAAGCTTCGTCCGAAGCTTCGAGCCGGTGACGGTCGTGACGGTCCGCGGCAAAAGTTTCAACGGCGTCGTCAAGAAGGACGCGGCCGACGAAGTGGTGCTCGCCACCACCGCCACGGAGGTCGTCCGCATTCCCCGCGACGACATCGAAGAGATGGTCCCGTCGAGCGTTTCCGTGATGCCGGCGGGGCTCGACAAACAGCTGTCAACGCAGGACCTGGCCGACCTGATCGCCTTCCTGAAAAACGCGAAGTAGTGCCGGTTTTCACCCCTGATGAGAGGTCGAATGCCTCTGCAACCCGCCGCCCGGCGTGTTAGAATGGTGGGGTGAATTCCAGGTGGGATCGGGTTGCGGAAACCGGGGTGGAATGATGCGTCAGCGGGGGCTCTTGCGATCGCTGGTAACGGGCGCTGCCGTATTGTTTTCGGCGGCTGCCATGGCGGCCGACGCCCCGCGCACACTCGACTTCAACCGCGATATCCGCCCGATTCTTGCCCGGAACTGTTTCGCCTGTCACGGGCAGGATGACACGCATCGCGAAGGGGGTCTCCGGCTCGACATCCGCGAGGATGCAACCAGAAAGCTCGAGAGCGGTGCGACAGCCATCGTTCCAGGAGACCCGAAAACGAGCGAAATCCTCCGCCGTGTGACTGCAACGAACGCCGACGAAAAGATGCCGCCGGCCGACTCCGGACTCTCGCTCACCCCGGATCAGATCGAGCAGGTGACACGCTGGATTCAACAGGGTGCGAATTACGCGAAGCACTGGTCGTTCACGCCGCCGGTTCGTCCCGCATATCCCGCTCTCGAAAACACCGCGTGGCCGGTGAATGGAATCGATCACTTCGTTCTCGCGCGGCTTGAAGCGGCTGGTCTCGGTCCTTCTCCCGAAGCCGACCGGTATGCACTCGCTCGCCGGCTCAGTCTCGATCTCCGCGGCTTGCCGCCGACGATTGCCGAGACCGACGAATTCGTGAACGACAAAGAACCCGATGCATACGAGCGATTCGTCGACCGGATGCTTGACGACACCGCCTACGGCGAGCGCTGGGCGCGCATCTGGCTCGATCTGGCCCGCTACGCCGATTCAAAAGGCTACGGTTCCGATCCGCTTCGCTCCATCTGGCAGTACCGCGACTGGGTCATCGAAGCCTTCAACAGGAACATGCCGTTCGATCAATTCACGATCGAACAACTCGCGGGCGATCTCCTTCCCGAGCCGACGCGCGAGAAGCTCGTTGCCACTGCGTTTCATCGCAACACGATGACCAACACCGAGGGTGGGACCGACGACGAGGAATACCGCGTCGCGGCGGTGAAGGATCGTGTCGATTCCACGATGCAGATCTGGATGGGTCTCACCATGGGGTGCGCGAAATGCCACACGCACAAGTACGACCCCATCACTCAGAAGGAATACTACCAGTTCTACGGATACTTCAATCAGACCGCCGACAACGACCTCCCCGACGAAGCGCCGACGATCGACCTGCCGACGCCGGAAATTGAAGAACAGCTGCACGTCATCGAGCACCAGATCTCCGATCTGAAGAAGCAGATGGCGCTGATGACGACGAAGAAGCCGATTGAAGACGAGATTGCAAAACTCGAGAAGTCCAAACCCGAAATCCCGAAGCTGCCGATCTTCCGCGAGCTTCCCGCAGACAAGCGGCGCATCACGCGGATCATGGACAAGGGGAACTTTCTGACGCCGGGAGACGAGGTCACCGCAGCCATCCCCGCGGCATTCCATCGCTTCCCGGAGGGTGCTCCGCAGAATCGGCTCGGCGTCGCGAAGTGGCTTCTGTCACGCGAGAATCCGCTCACTGCACGCGTGACGGTCAATCGCTTCTGGGCGCAGCTCTTCGGCGCGGGAATCGTCGAGACCGAGGAGGATTTCGGCACGCAGGGTGAACTTCCAAGTCATCCCGAACTGCTGGACTGGCTTTCCGTGGAATTCATGGACTCCGGCTGGGATGTCAAAGAGCTCCTCAAGCGAATCGTCACCTCGCACACCTATCGGCAATCGGTGCGAGTCACTCCGGAGCTGCTTGCGAAAGACCCGCGCAACCGTCTCTATTCACGAGGTCCGCGATTCCGTCTTGAAGCGGAGCTCGTTCGCGATCAGGCGCTCGCACTTTCGGGTCTCTTGAGCCGCAAACTGAATGGACCGTCGGTCTTTCCACCGCAGCCGCCCGGACTCTGGCAGGCCGCTTTCAACGGCAAGGATCGAAACTGGGCGACAAGCAGCGGCGAAGATCGCTACCGCCGCGGACTCTATACCTTCTGGCGGCGCACGGTTCCTTACCCGTCGATGACCACGTTCGACGCGCCGAGCCGTGAAATCTGCACGGTGCGCCGGTTCCGGACAAACACTCCGCTGCAGGCGTTCGTCACGTTGAACGACCCGGTCTACGTCGAGGCGGCTCAAGCGCTCGCCCGTCGCATCGTGCGTGACGGCGGAACGACGGTTGAAGAGCGTGTCAGATTCGCGATTCGGCTTTGCCTCGGGCGCCCCGCCGACGACAAACAGGCAGCCGCGCTCGCGGAACTGTATCGGAGCGAGATCGAGCATTACCGCAAGAATGCCGAGCCCGCCCTGAAGATCGCCACCGATCCGCTCGGACCGGTTCCTGAAGGGATGGACGCGGCGGAGCTCGCCGCCTGGACAATCGTCGCGAACGTGCTATTGAATCTTGACGGCGTACTGATGAAGGGATGACGACGGCAAACCCCGGACCCGGTTCCGCGGTTTCCTCAGTTTGAGAATCGATCGACAGGGACAAGAGGCGGACGGCAATGAACTTCAATCAACAGCGAGTTCAATCGCTCACGCGCCGGCATTTTCTGTCGCAGGGATCGACAGGACTCGGAGCGATCGCGCTCGCCGGCCTGATGG
>JBFWWA010000200.1:0-7830 GCA_050246455.1 Planctomycetaceae bacterium | reverse complement strand
AAGTCTTTCAAACCACGGAGCTGGAGTCGTTCGACGCTCTTCCGGTCAACGCTGCCGGTTTTGCATCGCTCGATCTTCTCGTGATTTCCGGAAAGTACAACGCGACGCGCGAACAGAGCGAGAGAATTCGCGACTGGGTGAAGACCGGCGGCAATGTCGTCGTTTCGGTCGGCAGTGGCTCCGCCCTGTTTCAGGAAGGGGAACTGGATCTCTGGGTCCCGGTCACCTTTGGAGAGAAAGTCACTCTGCGCGAGTTGGGGGTGCTCGAAGGCTACGTCGGTCGCGGAAGCCGTCTGCTCCGCGCGGGGGAGACCGTTCCATCCGCCCGAATGACGGTGAAGGAAGGGGAGACGCTGATTGCCGGGTTCGACGGTCCGCTGGTGATGCGCGCACCGGTCGGGCTCGGCCAGGTGACGGTGATTGCGGTCGATCTCGACAAGCCCCCCCTCTCGTCGTGGCCCTCCGTCGATCACCTGGTTCGCCGACTGATTGGAAGTTCGCGGGACGCCGCCGCCATGCGGAACCGGGACCGAAGCGCTGCGCTCGGTCAAACGGGAATGACGGATCTCGCGACCCAGTTCCTGCGCACCTCCGACGAGTTCGAAACCGTGCGTCGTGTATCGACCTGGACGGTGATGGGGCTGATGCTCCTCTATCTGATCATCATCGGACCGATCGATTATCTTGTCGTCCATCGTTTGCTCAAGCGGCCGCGATGGACCTGGGTGACATTCCCGTTGATGGTCACGCTTGCAACGTGGCTGACCACGAGTGCCGCCTCCGCAACAAACGGCGCAACACTGCAGGTGAATGAGATCGGAGTTGTCGACATCGACGCCGCGACCGACACGGCGCGCGTGCAGAGCTGGGCCACCGTCTACAGTCCGGAAACTCGCCGTTACAAGGTTTCGCTTGATCCGGTTTCGATTGTGAAGCGGGAAGCGCAGCCAGTGTCGCCGCTCGGCGGCTCGCCGCTCAATTCCTGGCGCGGAATTCCGGAGGACACGTACGGCGGAATGTACCGCCTCGGCGGAATCGATTTCGGCCACGCCGGCTACAGCACCGCCCCAGACGCGCCGCGGATCGAGAATCTGCCGATCAGCATCTGGTCGACGAAGAGCATTGCATCGACGTGGCAGGGAACGATGGCCGGCGCCATCGAAGCGGATCTCAGCAGCCGCGGCCCGGGGCATCTTTCGGGCACGTTGCGGCATTTCTTTCCGACGCCGCTCAACGACTGGATTGTTGCGCACGGACGGCAGGTCTATCGACCGGTTGCCAATGCGAGGACGAACCCGGAAGCGAAACTTGCTCCGCTCGAACGGTGGTCGGTGGCGGACGCCAGCCCGCGCGAGCTCGAAGGTTATCTCACGGGGACGACGCAGGAGTATCGCGATACGAAGGTGAGTGAAATCGTCGAACTCGTGCGGCAACAGGTCCCCTACGACAAGTCGCGCCGCGATCCGGGCTACGTGCTCCGCATGTTGACGTTCTACCAGGCGGCCGGGGGGATTCAGTACACGGGGCTCGAGCACCGCGCGATGCGGAGTTTCGATCTCACCCCTCTCCTGGCGTTGAATCGCGCTGTTCTGCTCGGGCGGATTGAAACGCCCGCCGCGGAAGTTCGCGTGAACGACGAAGTGCAGCAAGCCGGGAAGCAATGGACGTTCGTGCGAGTGGTGTTACCGGTCAAGAACCTCCGCGCAAGCGGAACCGGCCCGGTCAACGATGAGTCGGCAGGAGATGCGGGGGCCGGAGTTCCATCCGGCGGAGATTGATTGTAAAGACTGCGCGACCGCTCCGGCGCGGCGTGGTGACCGTCCCATATTGAAGACGTAAACGAAGGTTCGAGCTGTGATTGAAACGCGGAAGCTCACAAAGCGCTACGGCAATCTCATCGCCGCGAACGAGATCGATCTGAAGCTCGACGAAGGGGACGTTTTCGGCTTCATCGGCCCGAACGGGTCGGGGAAGACGACGACGATGCGCATGATCGCGACGCTTCTCAATCCGGATTACGGCGAAGCGTACGTCTGCGGAAAATCGATCTACACCGATCCGCAGGAGATCCGCAGACTCGTCGGCTACATGCCCGACCTCTTCGGCGTGTACGACGACATGACGGTCATCGAGTACCTCGAGTTCTTTGCAGCGGCCTATCGCATCAACGGGCCGAAGCGCCGGAAGGTCTGCGAAGAGAAGCTCGAGCTCGTCGACATGTCGTTCAAACGCGATGCGATGGTGAACGAGCTTTCGCGCGGGCAGACGCAGCGCATCGGTCTGGCGCGGGTGCTGCTGCACGAACCTCAGGTGCTTCTGCTCGACGAGCCTGCGAGCGGCCTCGACCCCCGCGCCCGAATTGAAATTCGAAACCTGCTCAAGCGGCTTGGCGAGCTCAACAAAACGATTATTGTTTCCAGCCACATCCTTCCGGAACTGGCGGACGTCTGCACCCGGGTCGGGATGATCGAAAAAGGAATCATGCTCGTCGACGGTCACGTTGCGGAAGTCATGCAGAAGGCGCGCGAGGCGCTGATGCTGCAAATACGCGTGAAGAATGATCCTGAGAAAGCGGCGAAAATGATCGAGCAGCTCGATGGAATCGCCGCGGTCAACGTGAAGAAGGAAACGATCAACGTCACGCTGAAAAAGGACGTTCTCGATTACAGCTTTCTTCCGACGCAGCTGATCCAGCAGGGCTACCAGATCACCCTGTTCCGCGAAGAAGAAGTGAACCTGGAAACGGCGTTCATGGAACTGACGAAGGGGAAGCAGCAGTAGCGGATGTCCGGCCACCGGCTTCCGACTACCGGCGCATTCCCGGATCGACGCTTGGATCGGTGCTTTTGCGTCGTCACCGCGCGCTGCTGACGACGTTTGCAGTGTCGTCTCCGGGCGGGCATCTTGCATTACCCTCTGCGACCGGGTCCGCGCATTTGCCGAAGTCCGGGTTTTTCTTGTCTCCCGTAGCCCGCTGTCGGTAGCCTGTAGCCACTCTGCTCTGACAATTCCTACTCCCGGGAGACGCTCTCATGATAATCCGATATCGAAAGGCGAGCAGTGCGTTACTGTTCGCATTGTGTTCCTTTTCGCTGGTGTTTTCCGACGTGAATACGGTTCGGGGGGCCGACGAGGCGCCTGCGATCAAGGGCTGGAAGAAGGGAACCGGCTGGGGATGGATCTGGGGAAAAGAGGACGAAGTCGGCGCGCTCAATGCGATGACTGCGGAATCGACGCTCGCCGCTCTCAAGCTCGCCAGGACCGGCAAGACTTCCGATCTCGGGGCCGCGTACAGTCGCAACAGCTTCAAGTGGCCCGGGCACAGCCCCGGGGAAGTCATCACATATCGAAGCCCGGAAGGAACGAAGCGGGAACTGGATCATGAGTTTGTGAAACCCGGAGTCAATCCGATCGGAACCGGCTGGCATAGCTGCGCGCTCTTCATCAACGACAACGTCGCAACGCAGATCGATGGGCTCGCGCACGTGACGACCGGGGCCGACAACCACTGGTACAACGGTTTCAAGGAAGCGGACTGGGGAGGCGATTTCGGAGTGCGAAAATGCGACGTGACGACGATCCCGCCGATCGTTGCGCGGGGAGTGCTGCTCGACATTGCCGGCCTCAAGAAGATGGAAGCGTTGCCGCCGCACTATGCGATCACGCCGGCCGATGTCGACCGCGCGCTCGAGGCGCAGAAAGTCGCGCTCAAGCCGGGGGATGTCGTGCTGTTCCGCACCGGCACGCTCCGCTACTGGGGCAAGGAAGGGGCGGATCATGAAAAGCTGCGCACGCACGACTCCGCCGGCATCACGCTCGAAACGGCGAAGTACCTGGTGGAAGAATTCGGCTCGATGATGATCGGTTCGGACACGAGCGGGCTGGAAGTTGCGCCGGCACCGGAAGGCTCGGGAACGTTCATCCCGGTGCACAACTATCTGCTGATTGAGCAGGGGGTGCATATCGGCGAGTTCCATCACCTCGAGGAGCTTGCGCGAGACAAAGTTTACGAGTTCTGCTACATGGCGACGACGAACAAGATCATCGGCAGTGTCGCGGGCTTCACGCTGCGGCCGATCGCGCTGCATTAGGGGCGCAGCGGACTGCACGCAATGGAAAAAGCCCAGGGGATGCGACCCCTGGGCTTTGAATTTGTATTGAACCTTACCGGTCCACGAGAGCGCCTACGCGACCGAGTTCTCAAACTCGATATCGTACTTCTTCATCTTCTTGTAAAGCGTGGTGCGGTTGATGCCGAGCATGCGGGCGGTGTTCTGGCGGTTCCATCCGTTCGCTTCGAGGGCGTCGAGAATGATCTGCTTCTCAGGCGCGGAAAGAGCCGACTTGAGCCCGCCGCCGGTTTGCTGAAGCGCCTGGACCTGAGCGGAGTTTTCTTCGCGGCGGACGGCCTCGGGGAGATCGTTCACCGTAATCTGATTTCCCTTGCTGAGCACAATCGACCGCTCGATGACGTTCACGAGCTCGCGGACGTTGCCGGGCCATGAATAGCGCTGCATCAGCTGGAGTGCCGCATCCTCGAAACCGGCGATCCGTTTGCCGGTCTGTTCGTTGAAGTGCTGCACGTAATGATCAACAAGGAGCGGGATATCGCCGATACGCTCACGCAAAGGAGGCTGCGTGACCGAGATGACGTTGATGCGATAGTAGAGATCTTCTCGGAACTCGCCTCGCTTCACCATTTCCTCAAGGTTCTGGTTGGTGGCGAGAACCATGCGGACGTCGACTTTGTGGGTCTTCGTCCCGCCGACCGGCTCGAACTCGCGGTCCTGAAGTGCGCGAAGCAGTTTCACCTGCAGGCCGGGCGAAGCGGTCGCGATCTCGTCGAGAAACAGCGTGCCGCCGTCCGCCTGAAGGAATTTGCCGACTTTGTCGTGGTTCGCACCGGTGAATGCTCCGGCGACGTGCCCGAAGAGCTCGCTTTCGAGCAGCGTATCGGGGAGCGCTCCGCAGGAAACTTCCACGAAGGGCTTGTTGCGTCGCGAGCTGAACTGGTGAATTGCGCGGGCGGTCATCGTTTTGCCGGTGCCGCTTTCGCCGAGGATGAGAACGGTGGTCTTTGTATCGGCAACGCTCTAGATCAGGTCGAAGAGACGCAACATGAGGTAGTCGCGGCCGATGATGTTGGCCATGCCGAAACGCTGATTCAGCTGCGCCTTGAGGTTCTTGTTTTCCTCGACGATCTGCCTCTGCCCGAGGGCGCGCTGAATCGCGAGATGGAGTTCCTGGTCAATGACCGGCTTGGTGAGATACTCGAACGCGCCGATGCGCATCGCTTCGACTGCGCTTTCGATGGTGCCGTACCCGGTGATCAGAATCACGTCGGTTTCCGGCGTGTTTTCGACCGCCCATTCCAGGAGATGGAAGCCGTCGGCATCCGGGAGATTCACATCGCAGAGCACGATGTGGAACGGATACTCGCGCATCCGCTGAATGGCTTCGACGCACGTGCCGGCCGTTTCGGTCCGGTGACCGAGGCTGCGGAGATAGTCGGCCATGGACTCACGAATGGCGCGATCATCATCGACGACGAGCAGTGACCCGTGATTATTCTTGTTCAACTCTCTGGCTCCCCAACGTTTTCCGGATCGGCGATTCAGAAAGTCCGCGAGCCGGCGCGCCGACGAGAGGTCGTGCCGCCGATCCGCTGCTTTCGGAGATCGATGGAATCAGTGCGGCTCGCGGCGAATCCCATGTATCCGAGGGAGTTGCCGGAGCTGCCGGGAGCCTGATTGTGAGGGTTCGAAAACATAGGCCAGAAGATGCAACGGGTCAACGAGTTCCCGTCCGGCCCCGTTGTTTTCGGGCAACTTGTCGTCAAATGCGTCTCAGCAGCACGACGGTTGTACCGGTTGCAGTGGAAATCCCGATGGGGGGTTCCCTTTGCGCGACCGGGGAATAGGATTTGAGCAAAGGTGCCCCCGAAATCCACGGCTTCCGGGCGGAGTTGGCCGTCAATTCCGCCTCAATCCGGTGAGGTCGTCGGAATCCCCCCAAGAGTCGGTGTACTTGACCCCGGCGGCTGCGCTAAAATACACTCCTGGTTCGGTTTGCGGCGTCCCCAGGGCATGTGGGGATCGGGTCGAAGCACCAGGGGGCAGTGTTTCTTGAGAGCGATCATCAGCGACATCCATGGCAACCTCGAAGCCTTGGAAGCAACCCTGGCAGACATCAAAGAGCAGGGTATCACCGAGATCTACTGCCTCGGAGATATTGTCGGCTATGGGCCGAACCCGCGCGAATGCATCGACAAAGTGATGTCGACCCGCATTTGTCTGCTCGGGAATCATGATCAGGGAGCGCTGTTCGATCCCGAAGGTTTCAATGCCGGAGCCGAGCGTGCCATTTTCTGGACGCGCAAAATGCTCGAAACCGGTGATCCAAAAGGGAACGAGCAGCGTTGGGAGTTCCTGGGAGAACTGCCGCGACTTCACCGGGAGCCGAACTACCTGTTCGTGCACGGCTCGGCGCGCAACCCGCTCAACGAATACGTCTTTCCCGAAGACATATACAACCAGCGGAAGATGGAACGGATCTTCGGCCTGGTCGACAAATACTGCTTCCAGGGACACACGCACATCCCCGGTGTCTTCACCGAGGATCTGAGTTTCCTTTCGCCGGAAGAGATTAACTTCGAATACAAGCTCGGCGACCAGAAGGTGCTGATCAACGTCGGATCGGTCGGCCAGCCGCGCAACGGCGACAATCGCGGCTCGTACGTCGTGCTCGATGAATCAACTTCCGACAGTCCCGGCGGAACGAATGGAACGGTCGTGAAGTTCCGCCGCGTTCCTTACGACTTTGAAAAAACCGCCGCCAAAATTTACGAAATACCAGACCTCGACAACTTCCTGGGAGATCGCCTCCGCGACGGTCGTTAGTCGAATGCTGCCATAAATCCCGGCACGGTGGAGATTCACCCCCCGGAGATGAGTCCCTTCCGGATGAAGGCGAAGAGCTCGCGGCAGCCCGATGAGAGAGCGCAGCGCAATCCCGGCGCCCGCTGGAGTCCGGTTTCCCCCCAGACGCGATTGATTCCCTCATGCAATTCCGCAATCTGTTTCTGTTCATCGTCCTCTCGTCGGCCGTAATGATCGGCTGGCAGCAGTTCGTCATCAAACCGAAGATGGAGCGCGAGAAGGCGCGCGCCGCGCAGAAACAGGTCGATAAGCAGGGGGAAGATCTTGTCGCTGCTGGTAAACCGAAGGAGAAGGCCGAGGCGGAAGCTCCGCCCGCGGAGGCTAAGAAGCCCGATGAGATCGCTCCGGCCAAACCGGAAACGCCCGCTCCGACACCCAGCAAGCCCAAAGAGTTCCCGCTGAGCATCGTCCGCCTCGGTTCGCCGAATGCGGACTCGCCGTACTTTCTCGACGTCGAGCTGACGTCGATGGGGGGGGCGGTCAACAGCATTGCACTCAACGACAAACGCTACAAGAACCTCGAGGACCGAAACGAAGAATTAAAGGTCGTCGGCAACAACAAGTCGAAGCATCGCACCTTCGACATGACGATTCCCGAAGTCGATCTGGAACTCAAGAAATCGGGAATCTCACTGTCGGACGCGAACTGGGAACTCGTCTCAACGACGGATGACAAAGACATTCCCAGCGTGAAGTCCGCGGCGACGTTCCGGTTTGAAACACCGGACGGACGGCTTGCGATTCTCAAGCATTATTCCGTTTCGAAGAGTGCCGCGGCATCGCCCGCCGAACTGGCCGAAGCGCGCGAGAGCGAGCCGAAGCCTTACACGCTCGACTTCCGAGTCGAATTTCAGAATCGGGGCAAAGAAGCGGAGTCGGTCAAGTATCTGCT
>JBFWWA010000199.1:0-7847 GCA_050246455.1 Planctomycetaceae bacterium | reverse complement strand
TCGGGTGATCATCGACGGCCAGACCGATCGCGATAATGTCTGCATTGCGCCGATGGACATAGACGGCGATGGGAAGATCGACTTCGCGGTTGGCGCCGGATGGACGAAGATCGGCACAATTTACTGGTTGAGTCGAGGCCAATCGCTTGACGACAGATGGCAGGTGCACGCCATCAGCGCCGAGCGATGGCTGCACCGGATGCGGTTTGCCGACGTCCTCGGGAAAGGGAAGCCGCAGCTAGTGGTCTCCCCTCTCAACGCGACAATGGGGCAGGGCGTCCGCTTGCTCGCGTTCGAGATCCCGCAGAACCCGAAGGCCGACCGATGGCAGTCGACCGTAATGAACGACGAATTGAATCAGATGCACAACCATTGGCACATCGACTTCGACCGCGATGGAATTGTTGACACTCTGACGGCCAGCCGCGAGGGAGTCAGCCTTGTTCGCAAGACGGAGTCGGGTTGGTCGACAAGAAAACTCGCCGTTGGAGCACAATCGGAGAAGCCGAACCAGAACGGCGCGGGTGAAATCAAGGTCGGACGGCTGGGGAACGCCCGCCTGTTTCTGGCAGCGGTGGAACCGATGCACGGCGACACACTAGCCGTGTACACGGCGCCAGAGAAGGACGGGGAATTGTGGACTCGGAATGTCATCGATCGAGGATTCCAGAGGGGCCACGCAATCTGGACGGCGGATTTCGACAAAGATGGAACCGACGAGATCGTCTTCGGCCACTCGGACACGCCGAACGTCCCCGGAGTCAACGTGTATCACGCCGAGGACGCGACCGGATCGACCTGGAAGAAGAGCACGGTCGATGCCGGCGGAGTGGCGACTGAAGACCTGATCGTCGAAGACGTGACGGGGGATGGCTACCCCGACATAATTGCCGGCGGCAGGCAAACACATAACGTGAAACTCTACGTCCACACCCCGTGAATTTACGAATGTCGGCAAATCGAACGTGATGTCGGTCACGCTTGGCTGACGGATAATAGCGCATATAATCGTTGGCATGACCGTCAAAGAAATCCTCGCGCAGTTGAAGTCACTCGGCAACGATGCTCGGCGTGCTCACAACACGAAGGCCGGCGCTCCCGATAACCAGTTTGGCGTAAAACTTGGCGACATCCGCGTGATCGCCAAGAAGATCAAGTCGGATCATGAGCTTGCGTTGAAGCTCTGGGAGACGGGGAACGTTGAAGCACAACTCCTCGCAGCACTCATCATCAAGCCCGCGTCCCTCTCGACCTTCGACCTCGACAACCTGACTCGCTCGACCACCTGCGCGCAAGTGGCGGACTGGCTCAACGCGTATGTCGTGGCGCAGCATCCCGAGAAGGACTCATTACGTGAAAAATGGATGAAGGCGAAGGATCGCTGGGCAGCGCGCGCGGGATGGAATCTCACTGCCAGCCGCGTGAACAAGGGGGCTGACGGCCTGGATCTCCCTGCACTGCTGGACCGCATCGAAGAAGAGATGCCGAAGGCGGTGCCGGAGGTTCAGTGGACGATGAACAATACACTAGCCGCAATCGGCATCCACGATCCGAAACTCCGCAAGCGCGCAGTCGTCATCGGAGAAAAGATTGGCCTGTACCGCGACTGGCCGGTGTCGAAAGGCTGCACGCCTCCCTATGTTCCAGTGTGGGTGGATGCAATCGTCAAGAAACAGCGTTGACGTCGGTCAACCTCGCGGGTCGCGCTCCTGGTTTCCGATGCGAGCTCGTCGTCACGCACGGTCAAACGGTTCTGCAAACTATCGTGCTCCGATCGGCCCCGGCGGCATCGGTTGATGCGATTGAAGTTTTGATTGAGTGATTCGATTCCTCGGAGATTGACACCATCAGGCGTCAACGTTTTCCGGCGTCAGCATTGTTGTCCGCTTTCTGAAAGCAGTTCGCTATGTCTCGACCGAAAGTGCTGATCACCGGCGCCAGCGGATTAATCGCCGGGCTGGTCCTTGAAAAACTGAGTGATAAGTACGAGTTCAGTGGACTCAGTCGTCGATCCGTGCCGGGTATTCCACATTGTCAGGCGAGTATCACAGATGCGGAATCGATCCGTCCGGCGTTCGTCGGAATGGACATGGTGTTGCATCTCGGAGCGGCGACCGGAGCGGACGAATGGCTGGAATGGGGACCGACGATGGCCATTACCGTCCATGGAACGCTTAACGTGTACGAAGCGGCTCGCCTCGCCGGAGTCAAGAGAATCGTCTTTGCCAGTAGTGGAAGCTGCCAGCTCGGGTGGGAATGGGATGATTCGTTGCCTTACGGCACGCTCGCCAACGGTCCCGACGAAAAGATTCCGAATAGCTGGCCGATGGTGGAACTCGACTGGCCGGTCCGCCCCGATTCCCCCTACGCTGTCGGCAAACTGTTCGGTGAGCACCTTGGCCGCTATTACGCAGACAAATACGGCATCTCGACACTTGTCATCCGATTGGGTGCTGTCCTGGCCGACGACAAACCAGCTGTGCGGCGGCACTTTCCGGGCTTTCTCTCTCAATCCGATTGCGTACAGATGATCGACAAATGCCTGAGCGCTCCGGAATCGATCAAGTACGACATTTTCAATGCGATTTCCGAGAACAAGTATCGCTGGCGTTCGACAGACCACGCCAAAGAAGTGCTCGGCTGGAAGCCGACCGGATCGGCGGAGACCGCGAGCCACTAGATGCAGGTACAGATGCTCGAGCGCAGGTCGAATCCGTGCTGAAGCAGGTGTTGAGATTGCGGTGCCGACCGAGCATAAAGGGCGTTGGTGTCGCCGGCGACTATTATCAATGATTGGAGTTACAGAAAGATGGCCGTGTGCCGGTTTCACCTCTTTCCTCTGCGCCTGATTCTGGTCGTGGCGCTGTCCGGCCTGTCATCAGTGGGCTGGATTCCACGAACTGCGCTGGCGGACAAGCCGATAGCGCTTCATCCGGAAAATCCCCACTATTTCCTGTGGCGCGACAAGCCCACGATCCTCGTCACGTCGGGGGAGCATTATGGCGCCGTGCTCAACCTCGACTTCGATTTTGATCGTTACCTGGCAACCCTCGCGGCCGACGGATTGAATCACACACGCACTTTCTCCGGGACTTATCGCGAGGACCCGACCTCATTCAAGATCACCGACAATACGCTCGCCCCAAAGCCGAATCGTTATTGTGCTCCCTGGGCGCGCAGCGACTCCCCGGGCTATTTCGACGGCGGAAACAAATTCGACCTGACGAAATGGGATGAGGAATACTTTCAGCGGATGCGGCGATTCCTCTCTTCCGCCCGGAAGCACGGTGTTGTGGTCGAAATCACTCTCTTCTGCCCGCTGTATCGAGAAGAAATGTGGGCCGCATCACCCATGAACGTCAAGAATAACGTGAACGGTGTGGGGGATTGTCGTCGCGATGAATCTCTTTCGCTGAAACATCCGCAGCTCGTTGAAGTACAAACTGAGTTTGTGCGGAAGATCGTCCGGGAGCTGAACGAGTTCGACAATCTCTACTTCGAGATCTGTAACGAGCCGTATGTCAGGAAAGTCCCCGACGACTGGCAGTATCGGATGATTGATGTGGTCGTGGAAACGGAACGATCGTTGCCGAACCAGCATCTGATTTCGCTGAATATTTCCAATGGACGCCGGAAGGTCGAGAATCCGCACGGCGCGGTATCAATCTTCAATTTCCACTACTGCGTTCCGCCGGATACCGTCGCCTTGAATTTCGGATTGAACAAGGTGATTGGCGAGAATGAAACCGGCTTTCGAGGCCGGCATGACTTTCTGTATCGCAGCGAAGGGTGGGATTTTTTGCTTGCGGGCGGAGGACTCTATAACAATCTCGACTACTCCTTCACTCCGGCATACCCGGCAGGGGATTTTCTGGACTATCAGTCCCCCGGCGGCGGAAGTCCCGACCTGCGCAGGCAGCTTGGAATTCTCAAACGGTTCCTTGACGGTCTCCCGTTGTTACGAATGAAACCGAATGATGCGGTGATCCGAAGCATTTCGGGAGGACTCGAGGGCCGCGTGCTGGCGGAACCCGGGAAAGCTTACGCGATCTATGTTCGCGTACCGATCCCGCACAAGCCGAAGCGGATTGAGGAGCACCTGCGAGACGAAATCGAAGTCAAGCTCGTTGTCGATCTGCTTCCCGGTCACTACCGCGCGGAATGGGTGAGCACATCGACGGGAACGATCGAGGGCGTTGAACAATGGAATCATTCCGGTGGCGAAAGGGAAATGCGATCACCGAAGTTTGCAAATGATGTTGCGCTTCGGATACTGTCAACTGACGCATCGAAGTAGATCGAGCTCGGCGATTCCGTCCCCCGTCCAGAGTCGGAGGGTGACGACTCTGTGCGACGAATCCGACCGGGTCGAATCTGTCTCACATTTGCATTTCCTGCCTTTTTCGGGCGAGATCGATTGATGAACCCGACAGTCTGGTCATTAGCCGTGGTCTTGGCCGCCATTCTGTGCGGTGATGCCTCCCTTTCCGCCGAGACGGGGTCGCGGCCGAACATCGTGATTTTTCTCGTCGACGACATGGGAGTCATGGATACGTCCGTTCCATTCCTTACCGATGCGACGGGCCGGCCGAAGCGCTACCCGCTTAACGAGTTCTACCGCACTCCGAACATGGAGCGCCTCACTGCACGCGGCATTCGCTTCAACAACTTCAACGCGATGAGTGTCTGTTCGCCGACGCGTGTTTCGATCATGACCGGTCAGAACGCGGCTCGACACCGCACCACCAACTGGATTAATCCCGATAGGAACAACGCCGGTCCGCTCGGTGCTCCCGACTGGAACTGGCAGGGATTGAAGAAAACGGATGTCACGCTCGCCAGGCTGTTGCAGAGTAACGGCTATCGAACGATCCACGTGGGCAAGGGGCACTTCGGACCGCGCAACAGCGAAGGCGCCGATCCGCGCAATCTGGGCTTTGACGTCAATGTGTCGGGCGCATCCATCGGAGCGCCGGCGAGCTATTACGGGGCCGCCAATTACGGTAACGCAGGCAAAAACCAGCAGAAGTCATCGCCGAACGCCGTGCCTCACCTGAAGAAGTATCACGGGACCGACACATTCCTCACCGAAGCCCTCACCATCGAAGCGAATGCGCAGGTGTCGGCCGCTGTGAACGACGGCAAACCATTCTTTCTGAATTTCGCGCACTACGCGGCCCACGGGCCTTTTAACTCCGATTCCCGATTTGCTGAACATTACGAAGCTTCCGACAAGCCTCTGGAGGTCAAGGCGTTTGCAACACTGATTGAGGGAATGGACAAGTCGCTGGGAGATCTGCTCGATCATCTCGAAACGCTCGGCGTTGCGGAGAACACGCTGGTCTTCTTTCTTGGCGACAATGGAAGCGACGCAAGACTCGGCCTTCCACACGACGTCGCGTGTGCCGCGCCGCTCCGCGGGCAAAAGGGATCGCACTACGAAGGGGGAATGCGCGTGCCGTTCATCGCAGCATGGGCGAAAGACGGCAGCAGCCATCCTCAGCAGAAACTTCTGCCGATTCCTGCCGGCACCCTTCAAACGCAGCTCGCTTCGGTCTGCGATCTGTTCCCGACGATTCTCCATGCCACCGGCATTGCACCCCCCTCCGAACATGTGGTCGACGGCTCGCCTTTGACGACGCTGCTGTCAGGCCGGCAGGATCCGGGTCGCCCGGAAACATTTCTGATGCACTATCCGCATGCTCCGCATCGGAGCGACTACTGGACGAGCTATCGTGACGGGAAATGGAAGGTCATTTATCACTTCATTCCCACTCAGGCATCGGAGAATTCGCACTATCAGCTCTTCGACCTTTCCGCGGATCCGTTCGAACAGAATAACGTCGCCAGGTCGCAGCCTGCTGAACTTCGGCGAATGATGGGCGAACTGGTCAGCGCTCTCGAAGAGCATCGCGCCGTCTATCCTCTCGGCGACGATCGCAAGACTCGGCTCACACCGAAGATTCCATAGAAACGACGTGCTCTATGCCGGTCCGCAGTTTCCTGTTCACGACGCTGGCGGTCGCCTGCGCCCTGACGTCCTTTGCTGTTGGACCGCTGCAAGCGGCCGAGACCAGACCGAACATTATTCTCATTTTCGCTGATGATCTTGGTTGGAAGGACGTTGGCTTCAACGGCAGTGACTTCCACGAGACGCCACACCTCGACCGGCTCGCCAAGGACGGAATGGTTTTCTCCGCCGGTTATGCAGCTGCTGGTAACTGCGCGCCGAGTCGCGCCTGTCTGATCTCGGGCAACTACACCCCGAGACATCACGTCTACGCGGTCATGAGCACCGATCGCGGCCCCAAGGCATCGCAGCGACTTATTCCGGTGCCGAACAAACGGAGTCTGGAGAGAGAGCATGTTACCGTGGCTGAGGCGATGAAGTCCGCCGGATACGCAACAGGACACTTCGGTAAATGGCACCTTGGCAGCAAGTCCGGCTCGAAGCCGACACAACAGGGCTTCGATGTGTCATTCGATTCCTCGGGAGAGGGAGAGATCGAGGAAGGTGCGGAAGGGAACCGCAAAGGACCGCCGTCGGATCCGAAGGGCGTCTTCACGCTGACGACGAAAGCGCTCGAATTCATCGAGTCGAACAAATCCCGTCCCTTCTTCTGCTATCTCGCTCATCATGCGATTCACACACCTTTACAAGCCCGGCCCGAATCGCTCGCAAAGTTCAAAGCGAAATCACCAGGGGCTCAGCACCGACAGCCCCTGTATGCCGCCTGCCTCTATGACCTGGACGCGAGCGTCGGCCTGCTGCTCAAAAAGTTGAACGAAATGGGACTGGAGAAGAACACCCTTGTCGTCTTCACGAGCGATAACGGTGGGACTTCAAAATCGTCACAGGAACCGTTGCGCGGCAACAAAGGTTGCTATTACGAAGGGGGGATTCGAGAACCGTTCATCGTTCGCTGGCCGGGTGTCGTTCGTCCCGGCAGTCGTAGCGACGTGCCGGCCATCAACGTCGATCTCTTTCCGACGTTTCTGGCCGCAGCCGGCGCTGCCGTGCCGGACGGAAAAGTGCTCGACGGCGAAAGCCTCATGCCGCTCTTGCGGGGCGAAGGAGCACTGAGTCGCTCATCGATCTTCTGGCATTTCCCGGGTTACCTGAATGATCCTGTGATTCGAGGACGCGAACTCGACATCAAAACGGGGTTCCGCTCGCGTCCGGTGAGCGTGATTCGTAAAGGCGATTGGAAGCTGCACCTCTACCACGAGGAGTGGCAACTCGACGGAGGTCAAAAGAAAATCGAGACGAACAACGCAGTCGAACTTTACAACATCGCAACAGACATCGGCGAACGGAACAATGTCGCCCTCACGAACAAGGCGAAACGGGATGAACTTTTGGAAGAACTCCTGGCATGGTTCAAGTCGACCAGCGCAAGAATTCCAACGGATCGCAATCCCGCCTTCGATCCAGCGGCAACCGCTGTGCCGTCCGCAGAAAGAAAGAGCCAGTAACGGTTCATACCAAGGAACCGTGAGGGGCCTACGCCCACCGAGATCCGTGACTGCATTGCCCAGCTAGAAGGCGCAGCAGCTGCTTAATCAGACAGGCAGGTAGGCGACGCGGCGGAGAAACTGTTTGAACTTTCGCGAACCTTCACGCAGATGTGGCTTGCCGCGAATGTGCAAACAAAGCATCGGTCGCTCGAAATCGTCTGTTTGAACTTTTCACTCGAAGGCGCAACTCTTGTACGCACAATGTTGACGGCGGTTCAAAACGGCGGCGCGTGGTGAGTGTCGCGGCGGTTGAATTTGGCGGCGCACATGAGTGCAGTCCTGTGAGGAAGGAAGATGGGGGCGTCAGCCCCCATCTTCCTCATCTTCGC
>JBFWWA010000198.1:0-7862 GCA_050246455.1 Planctomycetaceae bacterium | reverse complement strand
GGCGATAGAGCCAATAGTCCTCGCTGCTGGAAAAGGGAATCCGGTAGTCCGCGGGTAGCTCGAATGGTTCGACCTTCGACCAGAGGACCGGCATGCCGATTAGCACGAACGCAACTGTCAGCCCCACGAAGATCCATTCGCGGACCGATAGCCGCACCGCGTTCGACAGATGCATCACGGGCGCATCGGCTTCCAATTCGATCGAAGTCTCGGAATCGTTGTCTGGAGATTGGTTTACCATGGGGTCATCTTCGTTCCGCGAATTCATCGAGAAATCGTCGTGCACCGGTCGACAGTGAGAAACTCGATCCTTCGCATCATGCAAAGCACTTCAGAACTGAAAATAGATAAATGCCTCGCTCCCGGTTCCCGGCACGGAGAACAGGTACAACAGCATGCACGTCACCATGACGATACGGACCGGCGACCGTTCCAGCAGCCACCGCAGACGCGTTTCGTAGATCAACTGGTAACACCAGACGCTTCCCACCAGCAGCAGCGCCAGCAAGGGAAATGAGGGGTCAGACCACGACGTCGTGGCGATACGCGTCACGATCAGCCATGCGTCGCTCAGACTTTCCGCGCGAAAGAAAATCCACGCGAAGCAGACGAATCCGAAGACCAGTAATTGCTTTGCAATCCGAGGAACGAGTTCCAAATACCACACCGACTGTTCGGCTCTCCGCGTGAGCATCACCCCCAGGGCGTGCAACGCTCCCCAGACCACAAAGGTCCACGCAGCACCATGCCACAGCCCGGAGATCACCATCGTCAGAAACAGGTTACGATACATCCTCCAGCCCCCGCGGCGATTACCCCCGAGCGGGATGTAGACGTAATCTCGAAACCACGTCGAAAGGCTGATGTGCCAGCGCGACCAGAAGTCCCCCAGGCTGGTGGCGACGTACGGATTATTGAAGTTCTGCATCAGGCGAATGCCCATGGCCGAACCCACGCCACGGGCCATGTCGGTATACCCGCTGAAATCGAAGTAGATTTGCCAGGCGAACGCAAATGTTGCGAGGACCAGGGCGGATGAGTTGTAACTCCCTGGACTGGAGTAGACGTCGTCGACATACATCGCCAGATAATCGGCCAAGGCCAGTTTCTTGAACAAACCGACGACGAACAGCGACAGGCCGTCGGCGCAGTCCGAGGCAGTGATCGTCGGGAACCGCGTCAATTGCGGGAGCAGTTCCCGGGCGCGCTCAATCGGACCTGCCACGAGTTGCGGAAAGAGAGACACGAAGACGGCAAAGCGAACGAAGCTCCGTTCCCGGTGCACGTCACCGCGATAGAAGTCGATCGTGTAGCTCATTGACTGAAACGTGAAAAACGAAATGCCGACCGGCAACAGCAGATCCGGCGCTGGCAGGTGGTATTCGATTCCCGCGTAGGCAAGCAGCAGGTTTAAGTTCTCGGTAAAGAATGTCGCGTACTTGAAGAAGGCGAGCAGTCCCAGGTTGCTGCAAAGACTCACAACCAACCACAACTTCTTGCGTCGGCCGCGATCCATGAGAATCACGAGAATGTAGTCGAGTAGCGTCGAGCTAAAAATCAGCGTCAAGTAGAGCGGATTCCACCAGCCGTAGAACACATACGAAGCGATCAACAGCCAATGCAGCCAAAAACGAGTTTTTCGGAGAGCGATGTAGACTGTGTACACGACGACAAAGAACAGCAGAAATGTCCATGTATGAAACAGCATCAACAACCGTCCTGTCGGTAGATTCCCGGGTGGGCATTCGGTGCGGACATCCTGACCGATTTGCGGGCTGAGTGCCAGCGGTCAAATGCACGTTGAACGCAGTGCTCGGCCGCGATGTTGACGGCGGTACAAAGTCGTTGCGCGAGAGGAGTGTATGGGCAGGGCTGTCTTCGGATTCTGCGACGGAGGTGTGGACTTGCTCTCATGCGGAATTGAAAAAGACCCTCCGAGTCAGTGCGACCCGTAACGACGCGGAGTGGATCGACGCCTTCTGAAGTCCATGCACAATAACAACGATCCGCGAATCCTTGTCGTTCGCACGGTCAAATTGATCGCTGTTGTCGCCTGTGCCTATTCCTGCCCGACGATCGCTGCTGCCCAGTTCCGGTCCCGGGGTGGTGACAGGCGGATTTTTTCTCCACCCGTCAATACCTGCTTCGGCCCCCACTCTCCGGTGGCAATGCTAATCCAGTGAGCTGTCAAGGGACGTTTCGCAGCCGACAGGTTGATGCGGACTTCTCCGCCGGCGGGAAAGTACACTGCGTACGCGATTCCCTCGTTTGCCGCCATGTAGGCTTCGTTCGGCTCGCGGTCTGAGAGCAAACCGTTGGCAGGCTTCACCGACCACAAGGGAATCTTCGATTCCAGCTTTCTGGCGGCGCGAATGGCAGCGACCGCCTTGTCGTTCAGGCCCAAACCGGAATCGGGTCGATGAAATCGCATCGAGGCAGCACCCGCGAGCAAATGACGCCAGAATCGCTCGATGCCGTCCTGATCTGTGTGACCGAACTTGTTTCCGTCGGCCCCGTAAGTCTTGGTGGTGTTCATCGGGCGCGGCTTCTGCGCGAGATACTCGCGAACATGGAGGAAATTGTCCCAGTGTTTCTGCCCCTTGTTCTGATTGTTCTGTGAGACATCGACAAAATCGTACAGCTCGGGATGATCGAACGTCCGCTTGTGCCGCGCTGCGGTCAGGTTCCAGTCGTCCCACATCTCTGTGATATGGACCTTCCGATTCCGCCTGGCCGCTTCGTTCTTGATAAACGTCACCCAGAATCGCCCCCATTCTTCTTCGGCGCTTGTTTCGTTGTCGATGCAGTACAGAACGTGCTCGTATCCCAGCGAGTGTTCGAGCATCTTCTGCACGAATCGCTGCTGATACTTCAAAACGACCGGATTATTTCGCTGTTTCGGAGTCGTAAAGAAAAACGGCTGTCGATTCGCGCCGGGATGGTCGGGATAGCGTTTGGAAAACCCCGACTGCTCGTAGGTGTAATTGACGTTGTTTCCGGGATTGTAGGGATGGATCTGCCAGCGTTGACTCCCGCCGGAATCGGTATAGTCGAAGCGATCCCAGACTTCGATCTGCACGATGACGTCGCGCCTGGCTGTCTCCCGCAGCATGCGCTCGAACCGAGTCCAATACTCCTCGTTCCACTCATTGAGGTCGTATCTGCCATCCTCCCGTTGCTTGAATGGATAGACCTCGAAACCCTTATCTTTTCGGTCGCTCATTGTATTGCGGATGACGTTGCCACCGGCTGCAGCCAGCCGATCGAGTTGAGCAACGAGATCCTTCTCCGCCCACTGGAAGAGGTTGTCGTCGTCGCTGCCCCCCAGGAGCAGCACCGGTTGACCACGGCAGCTCCAATACCACGGGTTCTCGGACCAAGGCCGCAAGACTGGCTCGCCGGCCGCGCACGCACTCGCAGCGATCGCTGCGATTGTCAGGCAGAGGATCCGCAAGGAGATCATTCTCATTGTTCAATCGTCTTCACAGAAGTTCTGGAGTCCGGTAGAGAAGCGGAAATCCGCTTTGTGTTTCCGCATGACCGCAATTGAAACTCGATCTGATGTGATCATCGCTGTATTCTAACGACACACTGAGCGATGCTCGATTCGCATTCCCGGATCAATGGACGATCCATCTTCTTGAAAAGAACTTCCGTGTCGAACGTAATGGCTTGGTTTCAAGAACAGTCGCCCGTGATGCAGTCGCTGCTGGCGGGGCTGTTAACCTGGCTGGTGACGGCCATTGGCGCTGCGTGTGTCTTCTTTACCAATCGCATAAACCGCAGACTGCTCGACGGAATGTTGGGATTTGCAGGCGGAGTCATGATGGCGGCCAGTTTCTGGTCGTTATTGGCGCCGTCGATTGAAATCTCGGAGCAACGAGGGCTCATGCCCTGGCTTCCACCAGCGATCGGCTTGCTGGTCGGGGTGGGCGTCTTGCGGCTGTTCGACAGGGTTCTGCCGCATCTTCATCCCGGTCTATCAATGAAACAGGCAGAAGGGCCGAAGACAAGCTGGCAGCGAAGTGTGCTTCTGGTGACCGCGATCACACTTCACAACATCCCGGAAGGCGTGGCGTTTGGCGGAGTCATCGCTGGAACTCCGGCGGCGACAATTTCGGCCGCGTTGGCGCTCTCCATTGGAATCGCGATCCAAAACTTTCCGGAAGGAGTGGCAGTAGCCATGCCGCTGCGCGCAGAAGGAACGTCGCGGCTCAAGTCGTTCTGGTACGGACAACTCTCGGCTCTCGTGGAACCTGTGGCGGCCGTCGTGGGGGCGGCCACAGTCACGCTTGCGTCGGAACTGCTCCCTTATGCATTGAGTTTTGCCGCCGGTGCGATGATTTATGTTGTGGTCGAGGAACTGATTCCCGAATCGCATCAGGCTGGCAACGTGGACCTGGCAACGGTGTCGTTCGTCGGCGGCTTTACGGTGATGATGGTCCTGGATGTCGCATTGGGCTGAATCCAGCTGTCAGCTCCAATGAGCAGTGAATCTGGCCATTCCGCAGCCAGCACGGTAGCTGCGACGCCAAATGCAGGGAGTGAATGGAATCCCTGAGCTGCCGCAGCAGGGACACTGCGAGCCTTCGTCGCGACAGACGTCATTTCACCGATACGCGCGATCGAGTTTTCGATTGTTGCGTGCCGATGGAACACGAATTGCTCTATGGTCAATTCCGGCGATTCCGTGTCGCCGGTTCGACCAATGGACTGTGCTGCAAGTTCGCAAGGAGGAATTCTTAACCTCTTTGCGGAAGTGCATCGCTATGGCTGTCCATTCGTCCTGGAAGGGATACCTCAAAGTCAGTCTAGTTTCGATTCCACTCAAGGCGTACACCGCGTCGAACAGTCGCACCCCGGCCATCTCTCTCAACCAGCTTCATAAATCGTGCAAGAGCCGAATTCGGTATAAGAAGTTCTGTCCGATACACGGAGAAGTCTCAGCCGACGAGATTGTTTCAGGTTATGAGTATGCGAAGGATCGTTATGCGATCATCGAACCCGAGGAATTGAGACAGCTTCATCCGGGTGGGGACAAGTCGCTGACGATCGACGCGTTCATTGACGAGGATGCCGTCGATTCGATTTACATGGCGGGTCAGACGTATTACCTCGTGCCCGATGGACCGGTCGGGCAGAAGCCGTACTCATTGCTCCGGCGCAGTCTTGTTGCGGAAAAACGCCAGGGGATCGGAACAGTCGTGATTGCGAGTCGAGAGCGACTCGTTCGCATCCGGCCCGTCGGGCGACTGCTCGCTATGGAAACTCTGATTTATGCGAGCGACATCAAGCAGCCGGAAGCGTTCGAAGATGAGATCGCTGATGCCGAGCCATCGCCCCAGGAACTCAAGCTTTCCAAGGCGCTTGTGGAAGCGATGACCAAGCGGAAACTCGACCTGGCGGATTACGCGGATCAGCACACGGTGAATCTCACGAAACTGGTGGAGGCAAAGGTGGAGGGAAAAGAGCTGGTGACGCCGCCGGCCGGTCGGGAGCCCCAAATTATCAACTTGATGGATGCTCTGAAGGAGAGCGTCCGGCGCGTGAAAGCCCCGTCAAAGACAGTCTCATCGGTGGCAAGAGTCAAGCGTGCCCGCCTTGCCGCAAAGCCTCGAACAAAGAAAGAACCGCAGCGCCGCCGAAAATCCGGGTAGGGAAAGGGATCGATCCAAGGTCGATGGAATAGTCGCTTCAATGCCTCTGGCAACGCATCGAAAAAAGCGGCGGTTCAAGGTCACGCCCGAGCCGAAGGGACGCAAAGCTCGGAAGTCGGGCCGTTCCTTTGTCGTGCAGAAGCACGACGCATCTCATCTTCATTACGACTTTCGCCTCCAGTTGAACGGCGTCCTCAAGAGCTGGGCGGTTCCAAAAGGACCGTCGCTCGATCCGTCGCAGAAACGGCTCGCTGTGGAAGTCGAAGATCACCCGCTCGAATACGGAGAATTCGAGGGAACGATTCCCGCGGGAGAATACGGCGGTGGAACCATCATGCTCTGGGATCGAGGAACCTGGGAACCGGAAGTCGACGCCGATGAAGGTTATCGAGCCGGCCTGTTGAAGTTCACTCTGCATGGACAAAAGCTGCGCGGCAGCTGGGCCCTCGTTCGGACGAAGCTCAGAAGTTCCAACTCGAAGCCGCAGTGGCTGTTGATCAAGCACCGCGATGACGAATCCCGTTCCGCTGTCGACGAAGACATACTGGAATCCAGTCCGCTCAGCGTGCTGTCGGGGCGCGATCTCGGTGAGATCGCCACCAACAAGAAAGTCCGGACATCAGGCAGGGCAAAGTCAACGCGAGGACGAAAATCATCACGGCTGCCAGCCCTGAAATCTCAGACCCGGCCAGCACGCTCCGGCTCGCACAAGAAGGGAGTCCGCGGACGCGCGGCGCTCAGGGCAAAGGAGCTTGCCGGCGCGAAACGCAGCGCGCTGCCCGCCAGTCCAGATGTGGAACTCACGACGCTGGTCGATGAGGTTCCGGATGGGGACGACTGGCTGCATGAAATCAAATTCGACGGCTACCGGATGATCTGTATCGTCGGGCCGCGCGGGAGAATCGAATTCCTGAGTCGCAACGGGCGCTCGTGGACAGCGAAAGTCCCTGATCTGGCCAAGGCAGCGCGCTTGCTGAATACGAAACGTGCGATTCTCGATGGTGAGGTCGTTGTCCTCGACAAGGACGGACGCAGCGACTTTCAATTGTTGCAGAACACGCTTGGCAATGCCGCCGGAACACATCGCCCGATCTACTACGCGTTCGACCTTTTATACCTCGATGGTTACGACATCACGAAAGTTCCGCTCGAATCGCGAAAAGAATTGCTCAGGAAACTTCTCGAGGCATCACCGGGTGTCGAAGATGCCATTCTCTACACCGATCATGTCGTCGGCAGTGGGGCAGCGCTTCTGCACGAGGCCTGTAAAGCCGGTCTCGAAGGGATCATCTCAAAGCGACGCAACAGCGTCTATGTTCCCGGCCGAGGGACAGACTGGCTCAAGTGCAAATGCCGGCAGGAGCAGGAACTGGTCATCGGCGGCTTTACCGACCCGGAAGGGGGACGATCCGGATTCGGTTCACTGCTCATGGGGTATTACGAAGGAGGGCGACTCCAGTATGCCGGACGAGTCGGCACCGGCTTCGATGATCGCACACTCGAAAGCCTCTCGTTGAAACTGAAACGACTCGAGCAGTCGAAAGCGACCTTCGAAAACCCGCCGAAGGGCGCGTGGGTCCGACGAGCCCATTGGGTGCGGCCCATACTCGTCGCGCAAGTTCGATTCAGCAACTGGACTGAATCCGGCTATGTTCGTCAGGGAGCGTTCCAAGGGTTTCGCGAGGACAAGTCCGCCAAAAACGTGAAACGCGAAGTTCCCGTGCACCTGCGGAAACCGCAACGCAAACGGTGATGAGGTTCCGACAGCGGCGAAGTCTCGCGCCGGACTGAGCGACGGATGATGGCCCACGATCAGCGCGCGACGCGTTTCCTCGTTGCGCCATCCTGGAAACGACTCTAAACCGCTTCCGAATTCTCGGGCTCAAGACGCCGTCGAAATACTAGAGGTCGACGACTGGTCCCCTCCGCATCGATTCCCAATAGGGCTCCTTCCGTGATTCTGCTCGCATCTTATGTGCGTGGGCCGACGGGGTCACGACTGACGACGCCAGCAGATTAGAGGTGAGCTGCGCGGCGGTTGTCTCAGGGTCGCATTTCAAGGTCGTCGGCCTGCGTAGAGGTTTGCGGTCACCCGATTCATGCTGGCGCTCAACCTGCCGGAGCATCTTGCGGATATCCAGGAACCCGCCGATCGTCACCGCAATCGTCAGACAACTGAAGAGCGTGAGCGCCGCTATGAGCACG